>CALFOY010000318.1 GCA_937919265.1 uncultured Capnocytophaga sp.
ATATATACATTTGCACTAAAATATAAGATATTCTAATTTGTAATGAAAATTTTTCTGAAATCAGCAACTATCCTTGATAATGATAGCCAATTCCATCAAAAACAACAAGATATATTGATAGAAAATGGTATCATTAGGCAAATAGGCTCAAACCTTAGTAATATAACAGCAGATAAAGTGATTGAAAACTGCTTTGTTTCTCAAGGCTGGGCAGATAGTAGTGTAAGTTTTGGTGAACCAGGCTATGAGGAGCGAGAAACATTAGAAAATGGTATGAGAGTAGCTGCTAAAAGTGGCTTCACCCAAGTGATGCTTAACCCTTGCACTCTACCCATTACAGATACCAAAAGCCAAATAACCTATTTGAAACACTTTACACAAAATACTGTAAATGAATTGTTTCCAATTGGAGCTTTGACCGTAAATAGCCAAGGAGATTACCTTGCTGAATTATATGATATGGCTCAAGGAGGTGCAGTAGCTTTTGGAGATTATAAAAAATCATTAAATAATGCTAATTTACTAAAAATAGCATTGCAGTATGTACAGCCCTTTGATGGTATAATTATTTCTTTCGCTAATGAAAAAAGTATTGCCGGAAAAGGTGTTGTAAATGAACACATTACTTCTACAAAATTAGGTCTAAAAGGTATTCCTACTCTTGCCGAAGAAGTAATTGTGGCTCGGGATTTGGCTATTTTGGAATATACAGGTGGCAAATTGCATATTCCAACTATATCTTCAGCTAAGTCTCTGGAAATCATAAAAGAAGCTAAACAAAAAGGCTTGGATGTAACTTGTAGTGTAGCTATACATAATTTACATTTTTCCGATGATGTTTTAGTAGATTTTAACACAAATTATAAAGTTCTTCCTCCACTTAGAGATAAAATACATATTGAGGCACTTTGGAACAGCATAAATGAAGGGATTATAGATTTTGTAACTTCAGACCATTATCCCCTAGATATAGAATGCAAAGCTAAAGAATTTGATCTCGCTGATTTTGGAACTATTGGTTTGGAAACCGCTTTTGGAATTCTTATTCAGCACACCAGTATTGAAAAAGCAGTAAAACTACTCACAGGTGCAAAAAAACGTTTTTCTTTACCCTCTTCTACTATTGAAATAGGAAATAAAGCGAACTTAACTTTATTTAGCCCCAAAGGAGAATACATCTTATCTGAAAAAAATATCACTTCGTCCTCTAAAAATTGTGCTTTTTTAGGAGAAAAAATAAAAGGAAGCATCATAGGCATTATCACTGAAAAAGGATTTTTATTTAATTAACATTATTCACCTAAAAAAATCAGTAAAATCTTATTTTAACTTCTAAAATTAAGAATGAAGGGATTTTCCTTAGAACATTTATTAAGACCTGCTATGATAGAGCAGGAAAATGGCAAATCACCCGCCGTTTTTATGCTACACGGTTACGGAAGCAACAAAGACGATTTGTTCTCTTTCGCAAGCGAACTGCCTGAAAAATATGCAGTTATCTCTGTACAAGCACCTTATTCTTTATCGGATACAGAATATGCTTGGTACTCTATGGAACTTGATGCTACGCGTTGGAGTGATATCGTACAAGCTTATACGACTCAGCGTAAATTATTGATTTTCATAGAACAATCTTGCCAAAAATATAGTTTAGATGAGCAACAAATTACACTTTTGGGCTTTAATCAAGGTTGTATTTTGAGTCTTTCAATGGCGCTTTCTTTCCCTAAAAAAATACAGAAAGTAATAGGAATTAGCGGGTTTATTGATACTAAAATATTAGCAGATAATTATCAAAAAAATGATTTTTCTGGGTTGAGTATCTTTTTAGCTCACGGAATTTCTGACCAAATTATACCTGTTCAATGGGCTGAAGAAGCGGTAACTTTTCTTAAAAAATTAAATATTGATTGTACTTATGAAGAATTTTCAACTGGGCATAACATTGCTCCTGAGATTTTCTACTCATTCAAAGAATGGTTAAACAAACATTAACTCTATCAAGAAAAATCTGAAAAGTATAATTTATTAACCAAAAAGGAAACTTGAAAATTCAAGTTTCCTTTTTGGTTTTTAACTCTGTTTTACTCCTGCCCTATCGTGAAAATAATTCACTAAAAAATCTTTTTATATATCTTATTTTACTATCTTTGCGGGATATTTTTTTGAAATAAAATGACAAATATTGAATACATAAATACCCAAACAGGAATAGCCGAAAAGTCTATTGAAAATACTCTTTTGCTTTTATCCGAAGGCTGTACAATTCCTTTTATTGCTCGATATAGAAAAGATAGAACCCAAAATTTAGACGAAGTTTCTATTGAAAAAATAGCCAAAGCACAAAATGAATATGACAACCTTTGTAAGCGAAAAGAAACCATTCTTAAATCTATTGAAGAACAAGGAAAACTAACCGATGATTTACAAAAACGAATAGAAGAAACCTTTGAACTCAATGAGTTAGAAGATTTATATTTACCTTATAAAAAACGTAGAAAAACTAAAGGTGATGTTGCCAAAGAAAATGGTTTAGAACCACTGGCAAAACAAATAATGAGCCAACGTGTCTCTGACTTAGAAACGCTTGCTTCCAAATATATTTCTGAAAATGTAAGCTCTGAAAACGAAGCCTTGCAAGGTGCTTCTGATATTATTGCTGAATGGATTAATGAAAATATGTTTATAAGACGTACCTTACGTAAAGTTTTTCAGCGCAAAGCAAATATATCATCAGAAGTTGTTAAAGCCAAAAGCCAAGAAGAAGAAGCTAAAAAATATGAACAATATTTCGACTGGGAAGAACCGCTTAGCAAAGCCCCCTCTCATCGTATTTTAGCTATCTTACGAGCTGAAAAAGAAGGCTTTATAAAAATGAAAATACAAGTAGAGCCAGAAGACACACTCCCTTTCATAGAAGACACAATTATTAAAGGAGATAAAAATTCCGAAGTTGCTGATTTCCTTAAAAAAACTATTAAAGATAGTTATAAAAGATTATTAGAGCCTTCCATCTCCAATGAAACGCTTCAAGAAGCAAAAGACAAAGCTGATACCAAAGCTATTGCTGTTTTCGCTGAAAATTTATCTCAACTTTTATTAGCCTCTCCTCTTGGCGAAAAGCGTATATTAGCTATTGACCCTGGTTTTCGTACAGGCTGTAAAGTTGTTTGCCTTAGCCAACAAGGAGACCTTCTACATAATGAAACAATCTTCCCTCACGCTCCTCAGCACGAAGAAGGTATTTCTATAAAAAAGATAAAAACAATGGTTGCTCAATACAACATTGAGGCTATTGCTATTGGCAACGGAACTGCATCGCGTGAAACGGAAAGTTTTATTAAAAAAATTGCTTTTGACAGGGACATACAAGTCTTTGTTGTTAGTGAAGCTGGTGCATCTGTATATTCCGCATCAAAAGTAGCACGAGACGAGTTTCCTAACTATGATGTCACTGTACGTGGAGCGGTTTCTATAGGGAGAAGACTTGCAGACCCTTTGGCTGAATTGGTAAAAATAGAACCAAAATCTATTGGCGTAGGACAATATCAGCACGATGTTAATCAATCTCTGTTAAAAGAAGAGTTAGACGCAACAGTCATTCGTTCTGTGAATAAAGTGGGAGTCAATCTTAATACAGCCAGCAAGTCTCTATTGACTTACGTTTCAGGAATTGGGGAAAAAATGGCTGAAAACATTGTTACCTATCGTGCAGAAAATGGAGCCTTTACCAAACGTGAAGACCTCAAAAAAGTTCCTCGCTTAGGCGAAAAAGCATACCAACAAGCCGTAGCATTTCTTCGGGTGCATAATGATAAAAACCCTTTGGATAACTCTGCAGTACACCCAGAAGCCTACCCTATCATCAAAAAAATGGCTAAAGATTTAGACATCAATGAAAAAGAGCTTATAGGCAATAAAAAAGCTATTGACGCCATCAAAATTGAAAACTATATCACAGAAAATACAGGTATTCTATACCTAAAAGATATGCTAAAAGAGCTTGAAAAACCGGGATTAGACCCAAGAAAAGCTGCAAAAGTTTTTGAATTCGACCCAAATGTAAAAACTTTTGACGACGTAAAGACAGGTATGATTCTCAACGGAATTGTTAATAACATAACTGCTTTTGGCTGTTTTGTCGATATAGGAATCAAAGAAAGCGGACTTGTTCACATCTCTCAACTAAAAGAAGGCTATGTTTCCGATGTTAATGAGGTAGTAAAACTTCATCAACAAGTGCAAGCTAAAGTATTGGAAGTAGATGAAAACCGCAAGCGCATTTCTCTAAGTTTAATAATTTAATAGTTTTTATCATTATTTTTTTCAACATAAACAATAATAAAATGAAAAATATTGCTGTTATAATGGGCGGATATTCTAACGAAGCAGAAGTATCCTTAAAGAGTGGTTCCGTTGTTATTAATCACCTAGACAAATCCAAATACAAGGGGTTTGCTGTGCATATTACAAAAGAAAAATGGGAGTATGTTAATGACAATAACGAAAGATTTCCTATCGATAAAAATGATTTCTCTGTCAATGTGAACGGAAAGAAAATCACATTCGATTGTGTATTCAACGCAATACACGGAACGCCTGGCGAAGATGGTTACCTACAAGCCTATTTCAAACTTATTGGAATCCCGCTTACAGGATGTAGTATGTATGCTTCGGCATTAACATTCAATAAAAGAGATATGCTTTCCGTATTAAAAC
This sequence comes from uncultured Capnocytophaga sp., assembly GCA_937919265.1. Lineage (GTDB taxonomy): Bacteria > Bacteroidota > Bacteroidia > Flavobacteriales > Flavobacteriaceae > Capnocytophaga. The sequence goes on from CALFOY010000318.1 coordinate 4,720, forward strand.
CTTATGGCATTCCGTGTGCAAAATCTTTTTCCTTAAACAAAGGCGATATATTCAATACTTCTGAAATTATAGAAAAAGTAGGAATTCCTTGCTTCGTAAAGGCTAACAAATCTGGAAGTAGTTTAGGCGTTTATAAAGTAAATGAAGAAAATCAGCTCTCAGAAGCTATCCAAAACGCCTTTCAATATGACAATGAAATACTAATTGAAAGCTATTTAAAAGGAACTGAAGTTTCTGTTGGCGTAATCACTTATAAAGGAGAAACTATTGTTTTACCTATTACCGAAATTATTCCTGAGAAAGACTTTTTTGATTATGAAGCAAAATACTTAGGTAAATCTCAAGAAATAACCCCTGCTCGTATTTCCGAAGAACTAAGAGAGAAAGTAAACACTATCGCTTTGCGTGTCTATAAATTATTACAGATGAAAGGCTTCAGTAGAAGTGAATTTATTATTGTAGATAACATTCCACATCTTTTGGAAATGAATACCACACCAGGGCTTTCTGAAGCAAGTATTTTGCCACAACAAGCCAGAGCCGCAGGAATATCTCTTTCTGAATTATTTGAAAATGCTATTGAAGAAGCCATAATATAAATTTAAATAAAAAATCCTCCTTAGATAATTCTATTGGAGGATTTTTCTTTTTACATATTTATTTCCCTTTGGCAAAGAAAATTTTTCTATTTAATATTTATACAACATTATATTCTAAAAACCTTCTTTCTTATACTAAAATAAATAATAATACATATATAGAAAAAGATAATGTTAGTAATTTATTCCCTATCTTAGAACTCAACAACTTATCCAAGTACAAAAATAAAACAGAAGTTATTAAGAAACCTATATAATATACAGAATTCATATAAACTGACAATATATCTAAAAATACTTGAAAAGAACCTCGCTGTTCTAACTGAGTAGAAACACCTACCGCTGGAATAATTTTAGAAATATTAGTTTTATCAAGATACTCCTTCTTTAATTCATAATAAACTATAGTATCTTCTTTCTTTACTTTCGGAAGTTCTCTAAGAGAAACCATCGTTACTACAACACGAATATCTCCTTCATCTTTACATTCAAATAGTTTAGCTTTATTTTTAAAATATATATTTAAATTTTCCCTTCCCCATTTTTTTACATAACAAGAATTAATCTCCAAAGTCTTCTTTTCATATTTCTCTAAATTTGAAAAATCCGCCAATGTATTAGAAAAAATAAGCAAAAGAGGAATAAAGCTAATAAACACTAAAAAATAGATAATATATTTCTTCATATTTTATAATTTAATATTAAATCACTCAAACTTTCCAAAAGAACACCTTTCCTTTCCTATTGATTATATAAACTTCTTTCTTAACTAAACGAACTTCACTTAGGAATAGAAAAATATTCTATTTTACATCTGCACTTTTATTTGGCAAAGATTTTTTTTCTAAAAACTAAATATACTTTATAAAAAACCATATTTACTACTTCATAAATAAAAAATTCCCTGTTCTATTCTCCATATATTTTCTTTCTGGATTCTTGAACAAGGAAATTGATTTTATGAGTTTATTATTTAGCAATATTAACAGCTCTTGTCTCTCGAATTACCGTAACTTTAACTTGCCCAGGATAAGTCATATCTGTTTGTATTTTTTGAGAAAGATTAAATGATAATTCAGCAGCTTTATCATCTGTAACTTTTTCACTTTCAACAATAACACGTAATTCTCTACCCGCTTGAATAGCGTATGCTTTTTTAACACCTTGGAATGAGAAAGCTGTATCTTCCAAGTCTTTCAATCGTTGGATATAAGAGTCTAACACTTGTCGTCTTGCTCCTGGTCTTGCACCAGATATAGCATCACAAACTTGCACAATAGGTGCTAATAAAGATGTCATTTCTATTTCATCGTGATGCGCTCCAATAGCATTGCAAACTTCAGGTTTTTCTCCATATTTCTGAGCCCACTCCATACCTAAAAGAGCGTGAGGCATTTCTGTATCTACTTCTGGAACTTTTCCTATATCATGTAAAAGTCCTGCTCGTTTTGCCAATTTAACATTTAAGCCTAATTCTGCGGCCATCATTCCACAAAGACGAGCTACCTCACGAGAGTGTTGCAAAAGATTTTGCCCATACGATGAACGATACTTCATTCGTCCGACAGCTTTAACTAACTCAGGATGAAGCCCGTGTATTCCCAAATCAATTATTGTACGTTTACCTATTTCTACTATTTCTTCTTCAATTTGTTTTGTAGTTTTTTCTACAACTTCTTCAATACGGGCAGGGTGAATACGTCCATCGGTAACCAACTTATGTAAAGAAAGACGAGCTATTTCACGACGAACAGAATCAAAACAAGAAAGAATAATAGCCTCAGGAGTATCATCAACAATAATTTCAACACCTGTTGCGGCTTCTAAAGCACGAATATTTCGTCCTTCTCGCCCTATAATTCTACCTTTAATATCATCAGACTCTAAATTAAAAACAGATACACAATTATCAATAGCTTCTTCTGTTCCAATACGTTGTATTGTATTGATAATTATCTTTTTAGCTTCTTGTCTGGCTGTAAGCTTAGCTTCTTCAATTGTTGTTTGTATATAAGCCATTGCATCAGCCTTAGCTTCATTTTTTAAAGAATCAACCAATTGAGTCTTAGCCTCTTCTGCAGTAAGTCCTGAAATTACTTCAAGTTGTTTAACTTGACTTTTATGAAGTTTTTCTATTTCTTCTTGTTTTTTGTCAAGCATTGCTATTCGGTATTCGCACTCCTCTGTTTTTGTGTTTAGCTCTTCTGTAAGTCGTTTGTTTTGAGCTAATTCATTTGAAACCTGAGATTCTTTATCACGAATACGTTTTTCTGTTTCTGTAATTTTCTTTTCTTTCCCTAAAATTACTTTTTCGTGTTCAGCTTTTAGCTCTAAAAATTTTTCCTTGGCTTGATATATTTTTTCTTTTTTAATATTTTCAGCCTCAATGTTTGCTTGTTTTAAAATGTTTTTAGATTCATTTTGAGCATCTAAAACTATTTTGGATGCATATTTTTCCTGTATTTTCTTCAATACAAGCCACGCAATAGCGCCTCCAATACCTACTCCTATAACAGCACCTAATATCAAACTTATTGTGTCCATAAAAATCTAATAATATATATAGTTAAAAAAAATGCCTGCATAAGATAAAGTTTTGAATAAACTCCAAAAAACACGCTTAGAGCTACCAAACCCTTCAAGTATCCGTAACGAGACGGCTCGCTTTGGTGGTTTTACTCGACTCTCCTGATTAAATTTTTGTTGAGTTTACCAAAATTGTTCTATGCAGGCAGTAATTTATTTACTTTGTAATAATTCGTCTAATAAATAATGAATTTTTTCTAGTTTTGTTTGAGTTGTTTCTATTTTTACATTTTCTTGTAAGATATCATTTGAAACTATTGTAGCAAAAGAAATAGCACACATAGCCAAAGCATCTTGTCTATCTTTTATTGCATAATTTTCCTCAAAAAAACGAACTTTTTCATTAATTTTTTCGCTAGCCACTCGGTATACCTCTTCGTTTTTTGGGTCAATAGTTAGTGGGTATATACGATCAGCTATTTTTAAGGTAATACGCAATTTTTCATCCATTATCTTTGTATTTTAAGAAAGTTGAGCTATACAAGCATCTATTTCTCTGATAAGTGCATTTATCTTCAGTTTTGCTTCTGTTTTATCCTCATCACTGCCTAAAATTGTGTTTGCGACCTTCAAGGCATCATATTTTTCTTTATATTTCTGTACAGTCTCCTTCAATTGTTGCTTTTCTTCATTCATTTGTACAATTTTAGCCTTCAAAGTATCATTTTCTTGCTCCAAACCCTTCATTTTTGTCACCAATAAAGGTAATTTGAGCTCTAACTCGGCTACTAACGTATTTATTTTGTCCATAACCGTAATCACAATTAAACGGCACAAAATTAATATATATACTTCATATACACAACATTTTTAATAATTTATTTTAGCTCAAAATTACAAAATATTGATTATTAATAAATTAAAAT
>CALFOY010000319.1 GCA_937919265.1 uncultured Capnocytophaga sp.
TTAATAATATTCCTCACCTCATTAAAGATTAAATTTCATAGTAATATATTTTTTAAAAATTGCTTATTTTTCTTAAAAAATTTTAAATTTTATTGAGAACAAAACTTAATTCGTATATTTGTAAAAAAATAAACTCTATATGTCTAAAATATTAATCGTTGAAGATGAAGCTGCTATACGAAGAGTTCTCTCTAAAATACTTAGTGAAGAAGACAAATCATACGAAATAGAAGAAGCCTGTAATGGAGAAGAAGCTATTGAAAAAATAAAAAAAATAGATTTTGACCTGATTCTTTGTGATATAAAAATGCCCAAAAAAGATGGTTTAGAAGTTCTTCTTGAAACAAAAGAGTTAAAACCAGAAACTCGTGTAGTGATGATTTCAGGACACGGCGATTTGGATACTGCTGTACAAGCTATGAAATTGGGTGCGTTTGATTATATTTCAAAACCACCGGATTTGAATAGACTGCTTAATACCGTTCGAAATTCTTTGGAAACAAAAGATAAAAACCTATCTGAAACTAAAATAGAAAAAAAAGAAACTAAGAAAAAACAATCTCTTGATTTTCATATGATTGGTGAAAGTGAGCCCATTAAGAAAATTAAAGAAATGATTGATAAAGTAGCCCCAACAGATGTTAGAGTACTTATTACAGGTGCAAATGGTTCTGGTAAAGAATTAGTTGCAAGAGCATTACATTTAGGAAGTGAGCGTGCTTCTTTTCCTATGATAGAAGTAAATTGTGCTGCTATTCCTTCTGAACTTATTGAGAGTGAATTATTTGGACATATTAAAGGTTCTTTTACTTCAGCTGTAAAAGATAGAATAGGAAAGTTTGAAGCGGCAGATAAAGGAACCATTTTCCTAGATGAGATTGGGGATATGAGTCTTTCTGCTCAGGCAAAAGTATTAAGAGCTTTACAAGAAAAACGAATAACCAAAGTAGGTAGCGAAAAGGACATTCCTGTTGATGTGAGAGTTATAGCCGCTACAAATAAAGACTTAAAAACAGAAATAGCACAAGGACGTTTCCGTGAAGATTTATATCACAGATTGGCTGTAATTCTTATTGAAGTACCTTCTTTGAATGATAGAAGAGATGACATACCGCTTTTAATAGAATATTTTAACAATAAAATTTCAAAGGAACAAGGAATTTCTGTCAAAAAATTTAATCAAAAAGCAATTTCTTTACTCCAAAAATATAATTGGACAGGAAATATTCGAGAACTTAGAAATGTGGTAGAAAGACTTATCATTTTAGGAGGAAAAGAAATAACTGAAAATGATGTGAAAAATTTCGGAGGAAAAGAATAAAATACTGATTATCAATATTTATAATGAATTATATAGAATATCAATTTATAATTAGCCCTAAAGAAATAGGAGCTGAAATATTAGTTGCAGAACTCGGAGAAGTAGGGTTTGAAAGTTTTATTGATACTGAAAATGGTGTCAATGCTTATATACAAGAAGAACTTTGGAATAAAAATATACTTGACAATATTTTTATTCTTTCAAATCCAGATTTTAACATTTCTTTCTCCCTTGAAAAAATAGAACAAATAAACTGGAATGAAGAATGGGAAAAAAACTTTAACCCTATAGTGGTTGATGATATTTGTACTGTTAGAGCCACCTTCCACCCTACTCCAAATACTTTATATGATATTATAATTGATCCCAAAATGAGTTTTGGCACAGGGCATCACGAAACTACTTTTATGATGCTTCAATATCTGATTTCCAAGGATTTAAAAAATAAAAAAATACTTGATATGGGGTGCGGAACAGGAATTTTAGCCATTATGGCTGCTATGCGTGGAGCCACTAAAATTGATGCTATAGATATAGATCCTTGGTGCGTTGAAAATGCCCAAGAAAATATCTGTCGAAATCAATTCCCTTTTATTTCTATAAAAGAAGGAAATGCTACTTCAATTGAGAATAAAAAATATAATGTCATAATTGCTAATATTAACAGAAATATTCTTTTAGAGGATATTCCTTTGTATATCAATCATTTAGAAGAAGAAGGCATCTTACTTCTTAGTGGTTTTTATAAAGAAGATATTCCTGTAATTAACCAAAAGTGTGTAGAACATAACCTTATTTTTGTAGATAATAAAGAAAATAACCATTGGGTAGCTTGTCAATATAAATTAACTAAAAAATAACTTAATAATGAAAAAAATTATTATTGCCATTGATGGTTTTTCTTCTACAGGGAAAAGTACTATTGCAAAATTGGTAGCTAAACAATTAAGTTACACATATATTGATACAGGAGCTATGTATCGGGCTGTAACATATTTAGCTATCAAAAATAATTTCATACAACAACATACTAACAATCAAGAGATTAGCATAAATGAAGATTCTCTTTTAGAAAAACTTAAAGAAAATAAAATAGAGTTTCATTTTGATGAAAAATTAGGTTTTGCACCAATATTTCTAAATGGTATTAATATAGAAAAAGAAATTCGTAGTATTGATGTTGCTCAACAAGTTAGTAAAATAGCTAAAATAGGTAAAATACGTTCTTATTTAGCAGATATACAACAAGAAATGGGAAAAAATAAAGGCATAGTGATGGATGGTAGAGATATAGGAACTATTATTTTTCCAAATGCAGAACTTAAAATTTTTATGACAGCTTCTGAGCAAATTCGTGCAGAAAGAAGATATAAAGAACTTATTGAAAAAGGTGAAAATACAAGTTTAGAACAAGTTTTGTCTAACATTCAAGAACGAGATTATACAGATACTCATAGAAAAGAATCTCCTCTGAAAAAAGCAAATGATGCTATTGAAATAGACAATTCATATACTACAATAAGTGAAGTCGTTGATAAGATTATTCACTTAGCTAATGAAAAAAGCAAATAAAAAAAACTTCCAAAAAGGAAGTTTTTTTATTCTATTTAAATTGAGTTTCTAAATCTTTTCTTGTTTTTTGAACAAATACTTTTGCTAATGCTAAATTTGCTGTATCGTCAAGAACTATATGATCCAAAGCTCTACGATTTTGTAAAAGGCTGATTATATGTGTTTGCCCTTGATATACCAAACATACATCATCTACATTTTTCTCTTGTAATCCTTCAGTATTTTCAAATGAAAGCATTGCATTTCTAAAAATTTCTAATTGGAAAGAACTTGCTAATCGATTATCTACTCCATTTCTAGCTTTATAAGCTAAAATAGTTCCATCTAATGTACTTACTAATGAAACAGAAATTACACCAGGAATATTTTTATAAAGTTCTTCTGCATAAGTTTCAAAAAATTGCTCCATAACATTAATTTTTATTAACTAAAAAACAATTTTCTAAAATGATTTACCTTTTTAGGTGCTTCTGTTGGGAACAATTCCGTTTGTACATCCTCAAAAGATGTAGTAAGTCCTAATTGTGTAAAACACTGATTATGAATAATTCTTAATAATCCATAATTAACTTTATTAACATCAGCTATCAAATGAATTAAATAATCAAAATGTTTAGAAACATATATAATATGTACCTGTTCTTTATTTGTAATTATAATCTCTTGTAAAGAGTCTTCGTGAGCGTTATCAATATATTTTATTTCTTGAAGTGCATTTTTTGCTATTTCAGCTTCAAATTTTGCAGTAGGCTCATAGTTATAAGCAGAAAAAGTTTTACTAAAAAGTAAATTTCCTTTTTCTATTCCTACAAAATTTACCCCTAATATCCCTGCGAGCTTATCTTTCATTTGCTCAGCATATTTATTAAATTCTTCTAATACCATAAACCTTAATATTTTCAGTGGTACAATTGGTGCAAAGCTAATAATTTTTTTAATGTTGAACAAACATTTTTATATTTTTTTTATTCACTAATTTATATTTTTTGTTAATAAATAGTATAACTAAATTAAAATCAATAAATTAAAACCGAATAGAAAAATACACTATATTAATAACTAAAAACCAAATATTTTACTATCTTCTTGAAATTGTTTATCTCTTGCTTTTAGTTTTTCAATATATTCAACATCTTTGTACCTATCATAAATACGATAAGAAAGCCCTAAGGCTGCGGTATATCTAGTAGGAGTTGTTTTGGCACTTGCTCCTAAGAAAGCATTGATTTGGAAAGCTTCTGATATTAAATAAGAAGCTCCTAATCTGATAAGGGAATCTTTATAATAATCAGATGTAACTCCTTCATTTTCAACAAAAATGCTCCATCTATCATCATATAAATTATGTGTCAAAGTAGCTACATAACTCAATTGTCTATGTTTTGTAGAGAGCATATTTTGTCCTATAAAATTAACAACCAAAACTACTTCATTAGTTGGATGACTCTGTAATGAAATAATAGCTTTTGGGGTAATTGTTCGGAAATCTTCATTTTTTATTTCATATAAATATCTGTTTTTTTCAAAAAAATTAGCTCCTAAATATAATGAAACAGCAGGAATTAATTTTTTCCAACTAAACTTAGCGTTTGCATTCCAACTATGCACATTTACATAATCTAAAAAAACAGGATCATAAAATAAAAACTTAGCTCCAAGTGAATTATATTGAAATCCGAATTTATTTTGACTTTGTTGAGTCTTTATATTTTCGAGATTATCATAAAGTAAGGTTCCATCAAGGATAGCTTCAAATCTATCTTTCCAAACTCCGTAACGAAGTTCATAATTTACTCCATAACTATTTTGAGAATATCCTAATCGGTCGTGCTTACTTGATTCATAGAAAAATTCACTTTCTACCTGTATAACTTTTCTACCAACAGCATAAGCCCCCATAGATTTACCAGGATTGTTAGAATTAATAATTTCTGTATATTGTGCTTTAGCTAAAAAACTAATATTAAGCACAAAAAGTAAAATAATTTTCTTCATTTTATATCAATTTATGATTTATTTTTATCTTGTGTAGCAAACTGAATTTCATATAGATTTTTATAATATCCATTTTCTATTTGCAAAAGACTTTCGTGAGAACCTTCTTCAACAATATTTCCTTTATCGAGAACAATAATTTTATCAGCTCTTCGGATAGTAGCCAACCGATGGGCAATAACTAATGAAGTGCGTCCTTTTGTTATTTTTTCAGTAGCTTTTTGTAATAATTTTTCAGAATGAGAATCTACAGACGAAGTAGCCTCGTCAAGAATTAGAATTTTTGGTTTATGCACATAAGCTCTCAAAAAAGAAATTAATTGTCTTTGTCCGGCAGAGATAGTAGCTCCTCTTTCTTTAACATTATATTGATATCCGTTAGGTAATTTCATAATAAAATCATGAATTCCTATTTCCTGAGCGGCTTTTTCTACTTCTTCAAAAGAAATATCTGAATTTCCTAATGTGATGTTATTATATATTGTATCTGCAAATAGAAAAACGTCTTGTAGCACAACTGCTATTTGCCTACGATAATCTTCTAATTCGAAACTTAATATATTAACATCATCTACTAAAATATTTCCTTCTTGTAAATCATAAAATCTATTAATCAAATGAATAATAGTAGATTTTCCTGCTCCCGTAGCTCCTACAATAGCGATAGTTTGCCCCTGTTTAGCTTCAAAACTTATTCCGTGCAAAATTTCTTCATCAGGTTTATATCCAAAATGAACATTTTGAAACTGAATATTCCCTTTAATTTCTTTTTTAACATTCCCTTTATTTACTTCTTGTTGCTCTTCTGCTGTATCTATAATATTGAAAACCCGAGAAGTAGCCACCATACCCATTTGTAAAGTATTGAATTTATCTGCAATATGTCTTAACGGACGAAATAAAGATTGTATCAACTGAATAAACATAAAAATAGTTCCCAAATCAGAAGAAGCTCCACTTACAGACTGCAAACCTCCATACCAAACAACCAAAGCTGTAGCTACAGATGTTAAAATTTCACCAATAGGGAAATAAATAGAGTTTTGCATAATATTACGAAGCCAAGCCTTTTTATGCTTATCATTTATCTCACTAAAAACTTGAAATTCAACACTTTCTCTTCCAAAAAGTTGAACTATTTTCATACCACTAATACGTTCTTGAACAAAAGAATTAAGCAATCCTACTTGTTTTCGTACTTCTGTAAAAGCTAATTTGGTAGCTTTTTGAAACCAATTGGTAGCATAAATAATAATAGGAAGTGTAACAAATGAAAGTAAAGCCAAACGCCAATCTACCCACAACATTAGCCCCATTACCACAAGCATTTTCAATATATCTGAAATAATTTCAAAAAGTCCTGCACTAAAAATTTCCCCTATCCGCTCCATATCATTGACTGCTCGTGTAACTAAAATACCTACTGACGAATTGTCATAATATTTCATTTTAAAATGAAGCATCAAATGGAATAATTTTGTACGAATGTCATATATAACAGACTGTCCTAACCAGCCTGAATAATAAGAAAAAGATATCTGAGATAATATTTCAGTAACCAAAAGCCCTACCATAGCTAATGATATGAGTAACAATCCATTATAATCTTTTGGAACAATATATTCATCAATAATAATTTTAGATAAATAAGCTCTCCAAGCTCCCATTCCTGAAAGAAAAACGGCAGTAAAAGCTACAAACCAAAACAATCCTTGATAAGGTTTTATATAACGGAAAAGTTGTTTTAAAATATTTAAATTAGCTGTATTTTGGGTTTCTTTTGTCATTTTTTTAATTGATAAAAATTTCAGAAGGGTATTTTACTTCTACTAAAAATAAAGCATTAGCAGGAACTGAAAACCCCGCTAATCCTCGATTTTTACTTTCTATAATAGCTCTAAAATCTGTTAAATTTATTTTTTTTGTACCAATATTAAGCATTGTTCCAACAATGGCTCTAACCATATTTCTCAAAAATCTATCTGCTGTAATGGTAAATATTAATTGATTATCTTTCTCTTCCCAAAAAGCATTTTTTATATCACAAATATAAGTTTTAACATCTGTTTTAGTTTTAGAAAAACACTGAAAATCAGAATATTGTTTTAATATCTGACAGGCTTCATTTAGTAAAGAAACATCTAATTTTTGATACAAATAATACGAAAATTCATATAAAAAAGGATTTTTCTGAAAATTTATATAATATTCATACGTTCTTTCTGTGGCATCAAAACGAGCGTGCGCATCATCTTTTACCTTATGAAAATGATGAATAGCAATATCTTTTGGTAAAAAAGAATTAATTTTTTTTACAAAATCATCTTCAATAATTTGATTAATATCAAAGTGAGCAAACATTTGTTTTGAATGTACGCCTGCATCTGTACGCCCTGCTCCTACCAAAGAAATAGATTCTCTAAATAATGTACTCAATGTCTTTTCTAAAACTTCCTGAATACTTAACATATGTGGTTGAGACTGCCAACCACAATAATTTTTACCATTATATGAAAATTCTATAAAATATCTCACAGATTTTTTAATTTGCAAAATTACACATTTTTAGACTTTTACAAAAAGTATTGAACAAAATTTCAATATTAAAAATTCCTTAAAAAGAATATCTATTTACCTAAAAATATGTAATTTTGTGGAAATTTTATGTTTAATGAAATTAACTTTTTTAGGAACAGGCACCTCTCAAGGAGTACCTATGATAGGGAGTTCTCACCCAATAACAAAAAGCCTTGATCCAAAAGATAAACGTTTAAGAACTTCAGCTTTGCTTTCTTGGGATAATATTAACATTTCTTTTGATTGTTCTCCTGATTTTCGTCAGCAAATGCTAACTAATAATGTACAACATTTAGAGGCTATTCTTTTTACTCACGAACATGCAGATCATACGGCTGGGTTTGATGATATTCGTCCTTTTGTTCTTATGCAAGGAGATATGCCTATTTATGGATTACCTCGTGTTATAGAACAGCTTCGCAAGCGTTTTGAATATATTTTTCAGGTAGAAAATCGTTATGAAGGCGCACCTTCAGTAGAAGTTTTTGAAGTAGAAAATGAGCCTTTTTATCTTTTTGGTAAAAAAGTAATTCCTATACAAATACAACATGGTCTCCTTCCTATTATAGGATATAGAATAGAAAATTTAGTTTATATAACTGATGCTAAATATATAGAAAACAAAGAGTTATCAAAAATTTATAAAGCCGATACTTTAATAATTAATGCTCTTAGAAAAAAAGAACACCCTACTCATCTTAATTTGGAAGAAGCGTTAAATATCGTTAAAGAAGTAAAACCTCAACGAGCATATTTTACACATATTAGCCAAGATATGGGGTTTTATGAAGAAGTACAACCCACATTACCAAAAAATACTTTTTTAGCTTATGATAATTTAACTATTGAAATAAAATAAATACAAAAAAAATATCTTTAGATGGACTTGATGTTAAAACTTTTAGAGCTTTAGAAAATAGCAAAGATGTTACTAGCATAGATTATTTTGTTGATAAAAATAATATTTACTATGCCTATGAAGATTTTGAAAAGATACAAGGAGCAGATAAAAATTCTTTTGAAATTTTGGTGGAATATATTGCCAGAGATAAAAATAATGTTTATTCTAAAGGGGAAAAGCTAGGAAATATAGATATTAAAAGCTTTAAATATTTTGAAGATGGGCTAGCAAAAGATAAGAACAGAGTTTTTTACATTGAGGATAATAAAGATGTTACAGGAGTAGATGCGAAAACTTTTGAAAGAATGGGAAAAACTTATTATTTTAGAGATAAAAATAATGTCTTTGCTTTAAAGGATTATAATCCTTATGATTTGGAAATGTTGAAAAATATTGATAGAAATAGTTTTAATAC
>CALFOY010000320.1 GCA_937919265.1 uncultured Capnocytophaga sp.
TTAGATGAAAAAAATACTATTTCTTTTTATTCTTAGCAGTTTTATAACGGCTTGTAGACAACATAAGAAAACTTATATTGCTGATATCTCAGAAAATACAATTGCCATTGACTCTTTTTATCACAAAGAAAATGTATTTAAATATACTCAGCTGGGTATAGAGTGTAAAAGAGGAAATTTAGACAATGTAAAACAACTTCTTGCTAAAGGAGCGAATAGTAGATTTGCAAAAAAAGATAATTATTTGATATATGATGCCTTGTTTGTAGCCATAGAAAACCGTCATTTGCCTATTGTTAAGTATCTTGTAGAAAACCAAGCAGATATAAATCAAATATATACAGAAGAAGGACTAACACCTCTTGGATTAGCTCGCAAAATAGGAGACAAAGAGATTGTTTCGTATCTTATAAAACAAGGTGCAATTAAGTACTCTTCAGATTGGTTGGCAACATACTCAGGTTATTTTTTATATTTAAAAGAAGAAAAGGCAGACCCTCGTGCTTGGGGAAAAATCTTAGTAAAAATAGATGATAATATTGCTCATTTACAGATAGAAACTTATGATAAAAGTAATGATAAGGAATATGTTTTTAAAGAAGAAAAAAACAACGAAATTTCATTTGTAGATTTGAAAAGAGAGGATTATATAAAAATAATAAAGAAAAACAGCACGTACCTTCTCAAGAGTTCTTTTTTAGATAGTTTGTTAGATGAAAACAACTTATATACAATAGAAAAAATAATCAGCAAATGAGAAATTTAGCAAATCATTATGATGAATACTCCAAAAACCTCTTATACCACTGCTGCTGAGCAGATAAAAGAAGCTATTCTCAGCAGTCAATATACAGCTGCTAAGCAAGTAAATGCCGTACAACTCTCCTTGTATTACGGCGTAGGACGCTATGTCTCTCAAAATACCCGCAAAGGGGTATGGGGTACAGGAGCTATAAAAGCTATTTCCGAACAGCTCCATAAAGAACTGCCAGGACTTAGAGGTTTTAGCGAACGCAATATCAAAAATATGCGTGCCTTTTATGAGGCGTGGCAGGAGTTAGATATCAATTCGGCAGTTGCAACTGCCGAATTACAAGTTGTTGGGAATGAATTAGATACTAATTTGGAAATCGCAATTTCCAAATTACAAAATGTATTATCTCCACATTTTGATACGCTTTCAGCCTCTTCTTTTCTATCACTACCTTTTACCCATCATCTTGAGATTTTAAAAGAAGTAAAAGATAATAAGCAACGTCTGTATTATATTCGTTGGGCGATTGAAAATAAAGCTTCTGTGATTTCTTTAAAACGTGCTCTTGCAACAGATATTTATAATGTTCAACCTATCCCTAATAATTTCTCCCAAACGCTCCCTTCTAAGAATTTAGCGCGTAAAGCAGTTGAAATGTTCAAAGATGAGTACTTGCTCGATTTTATCAATGTAGAAGAGATAGGGGAACGCGACCTCGCTGATATAGACGAACGAGTAGTAGAACAACAGATTATCCACAATGTGAAGAATTTTATTATGACTTTTGGTAAGGACTTTACTTTTGTAGGTAATCAATACCATTTGGAAGTGTTTGAGGTTGAACAATATCCCGATTTGCTCTTCTTCAACCGCGAACTTAACTGTTTGGTGTGTGTAGAACTCAAAAAAGGAGATTTTAAACCCTCTTATTTGGGACAACTCACCGCCTATTTACGGATTTTAGATGATACAGTAAAGAAACCACACGAAAATCCTACTATTGGTATCATTCTTTGTAAAGACTTTAATAAAGATTTTGTAGAATATGTCATTCAAGACTATCATAAACCAATGGGTGTGGCTCGCTATACCACCACTGCCGAAATGCCTGAACAGCTTCAGCGTGTATTACCCAATATAGAAGAATTGCGTAAAGTATTGTCAAATCAGCCTACTGATAAATAAATCTATGATGAGCAACCCACAACATCTCATTCACACCATACAGCAAGCCTTTTCTGGCGTTACCTTGGTCAACGGCATAGGGCTCAGCGAGGGCAATGCTATGGATGATTATGCCCCAGCCGAAGAACGCGTCCGCTGTCGCAAGCAAGATGAGCACACCCATTGGCATAAGATTCCTGTGGAACTTCTCAACCAATATTATGTAGCACTTTGCTATTTCGACCCCGAAGGAATGCGATTTCACCTGCCCGCTTTCCTTATTGCCGACTTACAAGGGCTGTTCCGTTTTGACCTTGTCTATACATTCATCCATTTAGACGAGTACAAAGAGCAACAATTCTCATTGCTAAACGCTTAGCAAAAACAAGCAGTCGCTCAATACCTGCGCTGGATACTCGCTGACCCCAGTCATCATACCACCGCAGATGATACCACCGCCATCGAAGAAGCTCTTTTACTATTTTGGGA
>CALFOY010000321.1 GCA_937919265.1 uncultured Capnocytophaga sp.
AGTATGCGTAAATGGTACTAATGCCCTCCATATAGCACTAAAACTCAGTGGGGTAGAAGCTGGTGATGAGGTAATTACTCAACCACTGACCTTTATAGCCACTACCAATGCTATCGTGTATGCAGGAGCAGTGCCCGTTTTTGTAGATGTAGATAAAGATACTATGGGGCTTTCGCCTACTTCTTTAGAACGTTTTTTGCAAATAAATGCTGAACTACGAGGTAACGAATGCTACCATAAACAAACAGGTAGACGCATAAAAGCGTGTATGCCAATGCATACTTTTGGGCACGCTTGTCGTATAGAAGAAATTATAGCTATCTGCGAACGTTATCATATAGAAGTAGTAGAAGACGCTGCTGAGGCTATAGGTAGTTATTACAAAGGTAAGCATTTGGGTACTTATGCTAAAATAGGAGGTATCTCTTTCAACGGTAATAAAACTATTACTACAGGTGGAGGCGGTATGATACTCACCAATGATGAGGCTATAGGTAAACACGCTAAACACCTCACTACTCAAGCTAAAGTGCCTCACGCTTGGGAGTTTGTACATGATGAAATAGGTTATAACTATCGTATGCCTAATATTAATGCTGCCTTAGGGGTAGCCCAATTGGAGCAGTTAGATGGCTTTTTGGCTAACAAAAGAGCTACAGCTGGAGCTTATAAAGCTTATTTTGATAAGCAAGGTATTACCTTTTTTACTGAGCGTGAATATGAAAAATGCAACTATTGGCTCAATGCTATTGTTTTAAAAGATGAAAAAGAGCGTGATACTTTTCTTACAGAAAGTAATGCCAAGGGAGTAATGACTCGCCCAATATGGCAGTTAATGAACCGCCTACCGATGTTTAAAGATTGTCCTAAAGCAGACCTCAGCAACGCCGAATGGTTAGAGGCAAGAGTAGTGAATATACCTAGTGGAGTGAGATGAAAAAAGAAAAAATAATTATGATAGAAGAAAATAAATACAATCATCATAATCCCTTAAAAATAGGTTATTTTGCTGATGGGATATGGTCTCATAATGCTTTTAGAAAGCTCATTGCTGATAAAGATATCAGCATACAATTTATATGTGTAAGATTTGATACTAAGGACAATACTTTATATCAGTTTGCAAAAGAGAATAAAATTGATTATTTAAGACACTCAAATATTAATTCAGAAGAGTTTCTAAGTACTATTAGCAAGTATAATTGCGATCTATTTGTTTCGATGTCGTTTAATCAAATTTTCAAAAAGGAAATTATAAATCTTCCAAAGCTAAAAACTATTAATTGCCACGCAGGCAAATTACCTTTTTACAGAGGGAGAAATATACTGAATTGGGCATTGATAAATGATGAAAAAGAGTTTGGCATTACAGTGCATTTTATGGATGAGGAAATAGACACAGGTGATATCATTTTACAAAAAACATATCCAATTAGTGACACTGATGATTATAATACTTTACTAGAGGTAGCTCATACAAGTTGTGCAGAGGTGTTATATGAGGCTATTTTGTTATTTAAAAAAGAAAATGGAGTACAACCTATAAACCAGACAGCTATTCATCCTATAGGTTTTTACTGCCCGCAAAGGAAGGAAGGTGATGAGATTTTAGAATGGAATCAAACGAGTAGAGAAGTATTCAACTTTGTAAGAGCCATTACCTTTCCAGGTCCTGTTGCAAGAGCCTTTTTAAATGGTAAAGAGATGAAAATAAGGCATGTTTGCGAAATAAAGGATGCACCTACTTACAAAGCAACTATAGGAGTTATCTTAAATAAAGAAAAAGATAGTTTTATAGTAAAAACAAAAGATAGTTTTATTAAAGTTATAGATTTTGAATACGATGGAAAATTCAGAGTGGGAGACAGATTTGAAACAAAATAAAATAATTATTATAGCTGAAGCAGGCGTTAATCATAATGGTGATATGGCTAAAGCTAAAGCTCTTATTGATAAAGGAGCTGAAGCAGGCGTGGATTATGTAAAATTCCAAACCTTTAAAGCTGGCAACTTGGTAACTAAACAAGCAAAACGAGCAGCCTATCAAGATAAAAACACTCAAGACAACGACTCTCAGTATGAAATGCTCAAAAAATTAGAGCTTTCGCAAGCTGTTCATCAAGAGTTGATTGACTATTGTGCCCAAAAAGGTGTACAATTTCTTTCTACTGGATTTGATGTAGAGTCATTGGAATTTTTGGCTCGATTAGGAATTACAATAGCTAAAGTTCCTTCAGGAGAGATTACTAATTTGCCCTATTTAAGAAAAGTAGCAGTTCTTTTTCCTGAAGTGATACTTTCTACAGGGATGGCTACTATAATCGAAATAAAAGACGCAGTAAAAGTACTTACTGATAATGGCGTAAACAAAGACAAAATTACAGTATTGCATTGTAACACAGAGTATCCAACCCCAATGGAGGATGTAAACCTACGGGCAATGCTCCATATTCAGCAAAAAGTAGGGGTAGCTATAGGTTATTCTGACCATACTTTAGGAATAGAAGTGCCTATAGCTGCGGTAGCCTTAGGAGCTACGGTTATTGAAAAACACTTTACCTTAGATAAAACCTTGCCTGGCCCAGACCATAAAGCCTCGCTTGAACCTGATGAACTAAAAGCTATGGTAAGTGCTATTCGCAATATAGAAAAGGCAGTAGGTGGTTCAGGCTTAAAAGAAGTTTCAATATCAGAAGCTAAAAATAAGCCTATTGTGAGGAAGAGTATAGTAGCAAGTAAGTCTATAAAAAAAGGAGATTTGCTTACAGAAGAAAATATTACTGTAAAACGACCTGGCATTGGAATTTCTCCTATGCAATGGGATGAGGTAATAGGTAAAACAGCTAAAAAAGACTTTGAAGAAGACGACTTGATTGAGCTATGAGAAAGATTTGTGTTATAACTGGGACAAGAGCCGAGTTTGGGTTGTTAAGACCTCTGATATCTCTTATTGCTAAAGATGAGGAATTGCAATTACAACTTATTGCTACAGGAATGCATCTTTCTCCTGAGTTTGGTTATACCTTAGATGAAATAATAGCAGCAGGTTTTGTAGTAGATAAAAAAGTAGAGTGTTTGCTATCCTCAGATACTGCAGTGGGAGTTTCAAAAACTATTGCTCTGGCAATATCAGGATTTGCGGATGCTCTTGAGGCTCTTCAGCCTGATTTAGTGGTAGTTTTAGGCGATAGGACAGAAATATTAGGAGCTGTGATAGCAGCAGGAATGGCTAATATACCTATGGCTCACTTACACGGAGGAGAAACCACTGAGGGGGCTTATGATGAGGCTATCAGACATAGTATTACTAAGTTTAGTCATTTACATTTTACCTCTACTGAAGCTTATCGCAAGCGAGTAATACAGTTAGGAGAGCAACCAGAAATGGTATTTAATGTAGGAGCAATAGGTCTAGATGCGGTAAAAAAACTAAAATTACTAAATAAGGAGGAATTCGAAAATTCTATTGGTTTTAAGCTAAAAAAAAGAAATGTACTCATCACTTATCACCCAGTAACCCTTGAAAAAGAAGCTCCTATACAAACTTTTGAAAACATACTGCAAGCCTTAGATGAATTGTCTGAAACGGGGCTTATTTTTACACATGCTAACTCAGATAAGAACGGGCGAGTGATTAATAAGATGATTACTGAATATGTAGAGATTCATAGAGATAAAGCAGTAGCATTTAAGTCTTTAGGGCAATTGCGTTACCTTTCGGCTCTACAGTTTGTAGATTTTGTAATAGGAAATTCTTCTTCTGGGATTTTAGAAGTGCCAGCTTTTCATATTCCTACTATTAATATAGGTGATAGACAGAAAGGACGTATCAATTGTGAAAGTGTAATTAATAGTACTAACTCTTTGGAGGATATCAAAAAAAGTATTACTTTTGCCCTTGATAAGCAGTTTAGAGAAACAATACAGCAGCAAGAAATGTTATATGGCAATGGTACAGCTGCTGAAAAGATTTTAAAAGTAATAAAAGAGCATACTATTATTCCTTTAAAAAAATCATTTTATGATATAAGTTATTAGTATATTTATTAACAAATGAGAACAGATATTTTAATACATAAGGATAAAAACTTGGTAGAAGGTCTTCGTCAGCTAAATCAACTAAGAGATATGAGCCGACTGATTCTCTTTGTAGTAGATGATAATGGTAGAGTTGTGGGGTCAGTGACCGATGGTGATATACGCCGTTCTATTGCTAATGAACAAAATTTGCAGAAAACATTAGGCGAGATTTGTAATCAAGGTTTTAAACATTTATTGCAAAAAGATACCTATCAGAGTTTTGAAAAATATAGGAAAAGTGATATAAAAATTCTACCAATCCTTAATCAAGAGGGTAAAATGGTAGACTTGATAGATTTGGAATACACCAAAGCCCAACTCCCTTTAGAAGCGGTGATAATGGCAGGAGGACGGGGCAAGCGCTTGAGTCCACTGACAGATACAGTGCCTAAACCAATGCTTCGCTTAGGCGATAAGCCTATCATAGAGCGTAATATAGACCGCCTTATTAGTTTTGGTATAAAAAAGATTTATATATCAGTAAAATACCTTGGACAGCAGATTGTAGATTACTTAGGTGATGGTAGCCAAAAAGGCATCACTATAGAATATGTGTGGGAAGACGAACCTTTAGGTACTGCAGGAGCTTTAGCCCTAATAAATGACTTAAGTACAGAACATATTTTGCTGATGAATAGTGACCTATTTACTAATGTAAATTTTGAGTCGCTCTATCTAAAGCTCATCAATGAGGGGGCGGATATGGCAGTAGCTTCTACTGAGTATAAAGTAGATATTCCTTATGCCGTATTTGAAACTAGAGAAGGACAAGTAACAAATTTTAGAGAAAAACCGAGTTTTATATACCACTCTAATGCGGGTATTTATATACTAAAACGCTCTTTAATTTCTAAAATAGAAAAAGGTAAGTATTGTGATATTACAGATGTAATGGAACAGTTAGTTGCTGAAAGAGGTAAATTAGTATATGACCCTATTATAGGCTATTGGATCGATATTGGTAAGACCGTAGACTATGAGCACGCACAAGAGTTTATTAAACATTTGCAAGATTAGACATTACGATGGAAATATTAATCACTATTTGCGCAAGGGGAGGTTCTAAAGGAATCCCTGGTAAAAATATAAAAGTTATCAATGAGAAACCTCTTATATATTACACTCTAAAAACAGCTAATGCTTTTAAAGAAAAATACAAAGGCAATGTAGATATTGTTCTTTCTACAGATAGCGAGCAAATAAAAGAAGTTGTAGAGAGACAAGGGCTATATATAGAAACTGACTATACACGTCCCAAAGCATTGGCTACAGATAGTGCAGGTAAATTAGGAGTAATTGTAGATGTAAAAAACTTTATGGAGCAAAAACACCATAAAAAATATGATTATGTTTTAGATATGGATGTTACAGCTCCTCTAAGAAGTATAGAGGATTTAGAAAAAGCATTAGCTTTATTAGAGCAAAACGCTCAGGCTTATAATATTTTTTCGGTGAGCCCTTGTCATAGAAATCCATATTTCAATATGGTAGAAGAGAACAAAGATGGATTTTACGAACTTTGTAAAAAGGGGAATTTCTTAACGCGGCAAAGTGCACCAAGGGTTTTTGATATGAATGCCTCTTTTTATTATTATAAGAGAGCTTTTTTTGACAGTAATTGTGAGCGTGTTATCACAGATAGAAGTTTAGTCTATGAGGTACCACACTTGTGCTTTGATTTAGACGAGCCTATTGATTTTGAGTTTATGTCGTTTTTATTAACTCAGAAAAGATTGGATTTTGATTTTAATTATTAGAGGAATGAAAGTACTTATCATAGGTTTGGGTTCAATAGCATTGAAACATATAAAAGCATTGCAAGAGCTCTATCCTTCTGTAGTAATTTACGCTCTTCGTAGAAAAGGAGAATCTTCCAAAGGGATTGAAGGAGTTATTGAAGTTTTTGATATTAGCGAAATAAAGGTAGATACTCTTTCATTTATTTTAATATCTAATTCTACTTTTGCACATTATCAAACTATAAGAGAGGTAATTGCTTACAAAAAGCCATTATTTATAGAGAAGCCTCTTTTTGGAGCTCTCTCTAAAGAAGCTAATGAGTTGGTAGCAGAAGTTGAAAGGCAAGGGATTCTGACTTATGTGGCTTGCAATTTGCGTTTTTTAGAATGTATTGCTAAAGTAAAAGAATTAATTGCAGGAAAGAGAATAAATGAGGTGAATGTGTATTGTGGCTCTTATTTGCCTAATTGGCGGGCTAATGTAGATTTCAGAAAGGTATATAGTGCCAACAAAGAGATGGGAGGTGGCGTACATATTGACCTTATTCATGAATTAGATTATGTGTATTGGCTATTTGGGGAACCTTCTCATACACAATCTTTTTTTAGTAATAAATCATCTTTAAATATTACAGCTTATGATTACGCCAACTACTTGTGGGAATACCAAGACTTTTCAGTATCAGTAGTGTTGAATTATTATAGAAGAGATAGCAAGCGTACTCTTGAAATATTGGCAGATGAGGGAACTTATCAGGTAGATTTATTAAAGAATTTTATCATATATAATGGCAAAGTCATTTTTGAGTCGTCACATCAAATGTTAGAAACTTATACAGCCCAAATGCAGTTTTTTGTAGAGAGAATATTAAATAAACAAAAAAAGTTTAATACCATTATTGAAGGATATAAAGTTTTAGAATTATGCTTACAGGAATAAGAAATAAAATAGTAGTAGTTACAGGGGGAGCAGGATTGCTGGGCAAAGAGTTTTGCCAAGCGATTGCTGCTAATGGGGCGATTGCTATTATGGCAGAACGAGAACTTTCAGTAGCAGAAAAAGCAGTAGAGAGATTAGGAATTAAGAATATTATTCCTGCTCAGATAGACATTACTGACATAGTCTCTATACAAAAACTTATAACTTCCGTTTCGGAAAAATTTGGTAAAATAGATGCTCTGGTGAATAGTGCCTATCCTCGCAATAAAAATTATGGAAAGCATTTTTTTGATGTAACCTACGATGATTTTTGTGAAAATGTAGGCTTAAACTTAGGTGGTTACTTCCTTACCTCACAGCAATTTGCTAAGTACTTTGAAAAGCAAGGTTATGGTAATATCATCAACTTAGCCTCTATTTATGGGGTAGTTGCTCCAAGATTTGAAATCTATAATAATACTCAAATGACTACTCCTGTGGAGTATGCCGCTATTAAATCTGGGTTAATACATCTCACCAAATATATGGCTAAGTACTTTAGAGGAAAAAAAATTAGAGCAAATACTATTTCTTTGGGAGGTATAGAAGATAAGCAGCCTGATTCTTTTTTAAAAGCATATAGAGAATTATGTTTAAACAAAGGAATGCTTAATGCTAAAGATATTTCAGGTACTGTATTATATTTACTCTCTGATCTATCAGAGTTTGTAAATGGGCAGAATATAGTAGTAGATGATGGCTTTACATTGTAAAATAATTGAAAATAATAAAAGAAAATAAATGAAGTATTGTACAAAATGCGTAATGCCTGATACAAGACCAGGGATTACATTTGATGAGAAAGGGGTATGTTCCGCTTGTCAATCTTATGAAAATAGAAAAAAGGTAGATTATGCACAACGTTTTGAAGAACTAAAACAACTCTGTGATAAATATAGAGGGTGTAATGGGCCTAATGGTTATGATTGTATGATCGCTGTAAGTGGTGGGAAAGATAGCCATTTTCAAACCTACTTATTTAAAGAGGTTTTAGGAATGAACCCTCTTTTAGTAAGTGTAGAGGACAATTTCCCAATGACCAATGCGGGAATGCACAATATCAAAAATATTTCAGAAGCTTTTGGCTGTGATATTATCAGTATGAAACCTAATATCAAAGCACAGAAGAAAATAATGAAATATACCTTTGAAAAATATGGTAAGCCTACCTATTTTATAGATCGCTATATTTATACTTACCCTCTTCATATGGCTGTTAAGTTCAACATCAAACTATTGGTTTATGGAGAGAATGTAAGTTATGAATATGGGGGGAATAATGCTGTAGAGACCTCCTCTGCTAAAGAACAAATTTATAATGGAGTAGGTTCAGGAATACCTACAGAAGAATTGTTGACATTAGGAGTGTCCTTAAAAGATTTAAACTTTTTCGAGCCACCTATTCAAGAGGAATTAGATAAGTTGGAACCTATTTATGTAAGTTATTTTATAG
Source organism: uncultured Capnocytophaga sp. (assembly GCA_937919265.1). Lineage (GTDB taxonomy): Bacteria > Bacteroidota > Bacteroidia > Flavobacteriales > Flavobacteriaceae > Capnocytophaga. The sequence goes on from CALFOY010000321.1 coordinate 8,252, forward strand.
AATGGAATAGCTTCGCTAACTATGAATTAGCAAAGAAAAAAGGTTTTCATGATCTTACTCACGAATGGAAGAGAACCCATCATGTTGAGGACTTTGATCAAATAGACTCTAGGGCATACTTAGTACATTCTTGGATGAAATATCCTAAATTTGGACACGCTTCAGCTACTGATTATGCTGCGCGAATGGTCCGTTATGGGCTACTTACCCGCGAAGAGGCCTTTAAGTTAGTAGAAAAACATGACCATGCTTTAGATCCTCTTGCAGTTCGCGACTTCTGTACTTTCTTAGGATACTCAGAAACTGAATTTTGGGAAATTATAGATAAACTATACAATACCGATTTGTTTGAAAAAGACAAATTAGGCAGATGGGTGTTGAAGAAATAGTAAAAGATTTATAGAGGTTGCCCGATAAGTTCTATTTCACCTTATGTTAATATAAATTAGTTTTTTGTAATCTTTTGACTATTAACATTTTCCTAATACTCCACTGAACCAGTCCGTGGATTTCATTCAAAGGGAGAAATATGAAAGGTGGTACAAACAGAAAACTTATCGGACAGCCTCCTATATTGTTAAAAAATTATATTATGTTATTTAATTCATTAGATTTTGCCGTCTTCTTACCTATATTTTTTATTCTATATTGGTATGTTACTAATAAAAACTTACAGCTACAAAATTTTTTAATTGTTATAGCAAGTTATATATTTTATGGATGGTGGGATTGGCGATTTTTATTTCTAATATTCTTTAGTTCTATTACTGATTATATAATAGGAAAGGCACTGCAAGTAACAGAAAAAGAAAAGTATAGAAAATTTTTACTTTGGTTTAGTATTGTTACTAATGTTGGTTTCTTAGGTTTTTTTAAGTATTATAACTTCTTTTTAGATAGTTTTGTTTCTGCATTTTCTTTCTTTGGGAAGTCTATTAGTGTAAATTCATTGGATATCATACTCCCTGTGGGAATTAGTTTCTATACTTTTCAAACATTGAGTTATACTATTGATGTATATAAAAGGAAATTAGAGCCTGCTAAAGATATTATCTCTTTCTTGGCTTTTGTTAGTTTCTTTCCCCAATTAGTAGCAGGGCCTATTGAGCGAGCTACGAATCTACTTCCTCAATTCTATAAAAAGAGAGTTTTTGAATATGATAAGGCTGTTGATGGAATGAGACAAATGCTTTGGGGATTATTTAAGAAAGTAGTAATTGCTGATAATTGTGCTGAGTATGCTAATATTATCTTTAATAACTATACTGATTTTTCAGGGAGTACTTTAGTATTAGGAGCTATATTTTTTACTTTTCAGATTTATTGTGATTTTTCTGGCTATTCTGATATGGCTATTGGAATGTCACGACTCTTTGGCTTTAATCTAATGAAAAACTTTGCATTTCCCTATTTTTCAAGAGATATAGCAGAGTTTTGGAGGAAATGGCATATTTCACTTACTACTTGGTTTAGAGACTATTTATATATACCATTAGGAGGAAGCAAAGGGAGTATATCAAAAGTAATAAGAAATACATTTATTATTTTTTTAGTAAGTGGATTTTGGCATGGTGCTAATTGGACTTTCATCATTTGGGGACTTTTGAATGCTCTTTACTTCTTACCATTTCTTTTAACAAAAAGAAATAGAAAAAACTTAGATGTAGTAGCAGAAAATAGAGCATTCCCTACCATAAAAGAATTACTATCTATGCTTACAACATTTTCTCTCACCGTATTTGCTTGGATATTTTTCAGAGCAGAAAGTGTTTCTCAAGCTTTTTCTTATATAGGAGGGATATTTACTAAAGAGTTATTTAGAATACCTGTAATCATAGGAGGGGGAAAGAAAGAGTTATTAGTTATGCTTTTAGTTGTAGTATTTGTTATAATAGAATGGATTGGTAGAAGAAATGAATACGCTATAGCTGTCTCTTATACACATCTCCGAGCCCACGAGACCGTACTAGATCTCG
>CALFOY010000322.1 GCA_937919265.1 uncultured Capnocytophaga sp.
GGGGTGTTTGGTGTGCTCATATAGAAGCCTTGAAAGAAAAGCCAGAGGTGTATTTACCTATATTAGACAAATTGAAGTCCGATAAGGCAAAGTATGTGCAAGATAGCGTAGAGAACTGGCTGAACGATACCAGCAAAACCCGCCCCGATTTTGTAACAGCCCTTTGTGAGCGTTGGGAGCGCGAAAGTGCTACCAAAGAAACCAAGTATATTGTAAAAAAGGCACTGAGAACGATTGCCTCTAAATAGTATAAAACTTATTTTTTACCGAATGACCCGAGAAGAACTCATACAATTAGGATACCAAATCATAGAAGAAATGGATGACGATTACCAAGAGGAGCTAATGGAGCGCTTCGATCGCAATGTACCTCACCCCGAGGGCAGTTCGTTATTTTTCTATCCAGAAAACTACAACGCCCGCACTATGGATATTTCCTCCTACAACCCCTCCGTTGAGGAAGTAGTAGACAAGTGCTTGGCGTATAAAGCTATTGAACTTTGACGAATTTAGAACTTAAAACATAGAAGTTCATCTATTAAGGAGGTGAATTCAATGATAAAAAATGTTTTATTCTGTATATAGATAGAGGGAAAATAAAGAAAAATCACATCGAAACGTATCGTTGAAAGCGTAAAAAAGATGAATTTCATAGGTTCAACGATACGTTGAAAGTACAAAAATCCTGATGAATAGATGTTCAACGATATATAAGAATAATCAAAAATTAAATAAAACGAATAATAATTAATCGTGTAAAATAGAAAAAAGAAGAAAATAGAAAATTAAACATACAATAATTATGACTGAAAATATCAAAAATAAAGTAGTGATTATCACTGGTGCTAGTAGCGGTCTTGGAGAAGCTACCGCCTTGCTATTGGCAAAATATGGAGCTAAAGTTGTTTTAGCTGCTCGACGTAAAGAGCGTTTGGAAAAAATAGCTTCTGAAATCACCTCACAAGGTGGTGAAGCGCTTGTGGTAGTTGCCGATGTGGCAGTACAAAGCGATGTGGAGCGTATCGCGGAAGAAACACTCAAAGTTTATGGGCGTATCGATGTGCTTATTAATAATGCTGGGATTATGCCTCAAGCTACTTTGGACAAACTCAAAGTAGAAGAGTGGGATAATATGATTGACATTAATGTAAAAGGGGTGCTTTATGGCATTGCCGCGGTGCTTCCAACGATGAAAAAGCAACATAGCGGGCATATCATCAACCTATCATCGGTAGCGGGCTTGCGTGTGTCTGCAGGTCGTGGTACTGTGTATAGCGGAACCAAGTTTGCAGTTAAGGCAATTAGTGAGGGTTTGCGTATAGAAGTAGCCAAAGAAAATATACGTGTTACTACGCTTTACCCTGGGGCTGTAGAAAGTGAGCTGAAATATGGTAGCTCTGACCCCGAAGCAAGCGCAACGATTCAGGCTTTCTATAAGGAATATGAGATTCCGGCAAGCTCCGTAGCCAGAGCAATTGCCTATGCCATCAACGAACCTGAAGAGGTAGCTATCAACGAGATTACGTTACGCCCTACTAGACAAGAATTTTAGTAGATATTATCCTATATGAGTAGGAGTAAAAAGAATATTGTTCCGCTCTCTATAGGGTGAATATTCCATAACAGAGCATATTTTTGTTAAGAAAAGAGTAAAGAAAACCATTTAAAAATAAATAAGAATAATTAGTTTTTTATGATAAAAAGTTTTATTAACAGGCCGGTGCTATCAACGGTAATTTCTATAATGATAGTCATCTTGGGCGTATTGGGTATTGTCTCTCTACCCGTATCGCAATATCCAGATATTGCTCCTGTAACGGTAACGGTGCGGGCAAATTATGGAGGAGCTAGCGCCGAGACTGTACTCAAATCGGTGATAATTCCGCTTGAAGAACAGATAAATGGGGTAGAGAATATGGACTATATTGTCTCTTCTGCTTCCAATAGTGGTGCAGCGAATATCACAGTATATTTCAAAAACGGTACAGACCCAGATAATGCGGCGGTATTGGTGCAGAACCGCGTGTCGTATGCCAATGCGATTCTCCCTGCCGAGGTAAAACAATCGGGGATAACGGTAGAGAAGCGCGAAGCAGGACAATTGATGTTTCTTACCTTCTTCTCGGATAATCCAGAAATTGATGAAGTATTCTTGGAGAATTACTTAGGTATCAAAATTATTCCAGAACTCAAACGTATCACAGGGGTAGGAGACGCTGATGAATTTGGAGGAAAAAACTACTCTATGCGTGTGTGGCTAGACCCTCAAAAGCTACAAGCCTATAAGCTAGACCCTACCGAGGTTACCACTGCCATCTCTTCTCAGAGTTTGGAGGGGGCACCAGGTTCGTTAGGGCAAAATGTTGGAGGTTCTTACGAATATACTATTAAGTACAAAGGAAAATATAACAAAGTTTCCGAGTATGAAAATATCGTAATAAAAGCCTTAGATGGGGGGCGTATTCTCCGTTTGAAAGATGTAGCAGAAATAGAACTTAGTGCAATGGGGTATACGAGCTTCTCAGAAAGTAAGGGGCGCGCAGCTATTGCAATGGCTATTACCCAAACCCCTGGAGCGAATGCGTATGCTGTGGTACAGAATATTGATAAATATCTTAAATCAATAGAGAAAACACTTCCCGAAGGTGTTACATATGCTATTAATTTTAATGTAAATACGTTCCTTAACGCTGCGATTTCTAAAGTAATTACAACTCTCTTAGAGGCGTTCTTATTGGTATTCTTGGTGGTGTATATCTTCTTACAGGACTTCCGTTCTACGCTGATTCCTGCTATTGCGGTGCCGGTGTCTATTGTAGGGACGTTCTTCTTCCTGAATCTTTTTGGGTATTCTATCAATATGCTTACTTTGTTTGCTTTGGTATTGGCTATTGGTATTGTGGTGGATGATGCGATTGTCGTCGTCGAGGCAGTACACGCCAAGATGGAACAGACTCACGAGAAGGCTAAGCCTGCTACTATATTGGCAATGAACGAAATCACAGGAGCAATTATCTCTATCACCCTTGTGATGGCAGCGGTATTCGTACCTGTTACCTTTATTGAAGGAACGACAGGGGTATTCTATAAGCAGTTTGGGGTTACATTGATTGTTTCTATCTTTATTTCGGCAGTGAATGCGCTTACTCTTAGCCCTGTGCTTTGTTCTCTTTTCCTAAAACCGCACGGAGATAAGGAATATGAAGACAAATCTTGGATGGGTAAGTTCTTCCACAAGTTCAATATAGCCTTTGATGCTGCTACGCTCAGATATGGAAAAACCTTTACGTTCTTTTTACGCCATAAATGGGTCACTTTAGTGCTATTTGCTGTGGCAGGTGGAGGTATTTATTTTGCAAATAAGAGCCTACAAAAGGGGTTTGTACCTAATGAAGACCAAGGTTTCATACTGATGGATATATCAATGATACCTGGTGCCTCAATGGAACGTGTAGCTAATCAGTTGCGCGAGTTAAGTAAAGACTTGGATAATATACCAGGAGTAGAGGATTTTACTTTTGTAACAGGGAATGGTATATTGTCAGGAACAGGAAGTAATAACGGGATGGGCTTCTTCAAACTCAAACCTTTCGAAGAACGAGCTGAATATCCAGACCAAAGTATAGGTGCAATTATCGAAAAAGCATTCGCAGCTGCTGAAAAGATTAAGGATGCTAAGGTTCTTTTCTTTGAACCGCCAGCTGTATCGGGCTTTGGTATGGGAGCAGGGGTGTCATTTGTACTTCTGAACAAGTCAGGTGCCGATGCAACCGAGATAAATAAGACTACTCAAGAGTTTATGGCAGCTCTTAATGCACGCCCAGAAGTGAAGTATGCACAAACATCATTCAATATAGATTATCCTCAATATCAATTGGATATTAATGTAGAACGTGCAATGCAGTCAGGAATAGCGGTTAGTTCTATTCTTTCTACCTTACAAAACTATATTGGGGGCTATTATGCAACAGATTTTACCCTCTACGGGAAACAATTCCGTGTGATGGTGCAAGCATTACCTGAAGATCGTAAGGATGTAAATAGCCTTAATAGTCTATTTGTTAAAACAGGTACAGGAGAAATGGCTCCTATATCAGAATATGTAACCCTAAATCGTGTATTCGGACCGCAAGCAGTGAGCCGTTATAACCTTTATACTTCGGTGGATATCTCTGCGGCTAATAATGAGGAATATAGTACAGGAGATGTTGTGAAAGCCATTGAAGAAGTGGCAGAACAAACACTAAATTCTAACTATGGTATAGACTATACAGGGCTTACTCGTGAGGAACAGAATGCAGGTTCACAGACGATTGTCATCTTCCTTTTGAGCTTGATATTTACTTATTTTATCCTATCTGCACAGTATGAGAGTTATGTATTGCCCCTTTCTGTGATTATGTCCTTGCCTTTTGGTATCTTTGGAGCGTATTTCGGACAATGGTTATTCGGGTTGGAGAATAATATTTACTTCCAAATCTCACTGATTATGCTTATGGGACTCTTGGCGAAGAATGCTATCCTAATCGTAGAGTTTGCTGTACAAAGGCGCCGACAAGGAGAAAGCCTCTCCAAAGCAGCGATTAATGCAGCGATGGCACGTTTGCGTCCTATATTGATGACTTCTTTTGCCTTTATCGTGGGGCTTTTACCGCTTGTATTTGCCTCTGGGGTAGGTGCTTCGGGGAACCGTTCGGTAGCTACAGGAGCCGCAGTAGGCCAGCTTATAGGTACTTTCTTTGGGTTGGTAGTGATACCAGTGCTTTTTGTCATTTTCCAGCACTTACAAGAACGTATTACTGGCACAAAACACAAAGAAGAAATCTTCGTTTCCCCTACGGATAATTATTAATAAACTATATTAATCATTCATTCATATTAAAACTTTGTCAAAATAATTTATCTAGGCAAAGTTTTTATTTTAAATATTGAATAAAAATATCTGAAATAATATGTAATTTTGCCATTATTAAACTTAAACAAATGGAAAATATTATAAATAATATTAGAATTATTCAAGAACGAATAAATAAAGCCTGTGAGAAAAGTAATCGTAATCCTCAGGAAGTGAAGTTGTTATTAGCTACAAAAACTGTTTCTCCTGAACGAATTAAAGTAGCTCTTCAAGCAGGTTATACACTCATCGCAGAAAATAAAGTACAAGAACTAAAAGAAAAATATGAAGCCTTGAAAACTTTTCCGCATATCAATCATTTTATTGGGCATTTACAAACCAATAAAATAAAAGATATTCTTAAATGCGAGGTAGATTGTGTTCAATCTGTTGATAGATATGAATTGGCAGAAAAATTAAATCAGAAATTAGCATTACAAGGCAAAAGTATAGATGTATTAATACAAGTAAATACTTCTGGTGAAGAAAGTAAATTTGGAATAGCACCTTCTGAGGCTATTGATTTGGTAAAACAAGTAGCTCAATTACCTTCATTAAAAATTAAAGGCTTGATGACCATAGGTTTATTTAGTAGTGAAGAAGAAAAAGTTCGGAAGTGTTTTAAAATATTAAAAAAAATACAACAACAAGTGATTGATTTACAAATACCTAATGTAGAGATGAAAGAGCTATCGATGGGAATGAGTGGAGACCTTGAAGCAGCTATTGAAGAAGGAGCAACTATAATACGAGTAGGAACAGCTATTTTTGGTCAGCGTATTTATCCTGATAGTTATTATTGGGATGAGCAAAAATAAAATATAGAATTTATTATTTTTAATATATCTTATAGAAGTGTATTTTTTAATTGTTATTTTTATATGAAAAAAATATTCTAAGAATAAAAAATCCTCATAAAATATTTTATGAGGATTTTTTATTTTATTCTTTAACTTTAAAATTAATCAATATCCAACCAATTTGTCTTTCTGGTGCATTTTCATCAGCATTCCAGCGGTAACTAAGAGCTGTTTTTTTTGCTGCATCCAAAAGGCATTGGGCAGGATTTGTAGTACCCTTTTTCCCTGCATCTGCTTTGATAACTTTTCCTGTTCTATCAACTGTAACTTCTACAACAACAGTTCCAGATTCATTACAGTCTTGCTTCATTTCTTGTCCTCCAACGAGGTTCCTACCATTAAGCCCCCAGCCTTTACCATTTCCAGAGTCTCCTCCTTTTCCTCCTCCATAAAAACTATTAGAATAAGGGTCCCCTTTCGAGTCTCCTTTATATCCTGCAACTTTATCATCTCCTTGGTTAGTGTCTCCATTTCCTTTACGTGGAGTAGGAGTTTGGGCTCTCATAATATTAGCTAAAGCATCATTTACTTCAGAAGATGGTTTAGGAGTTTTGGGTTTGGGTTCTTTTTTAGGTTTTTCTTGTTTTGGAACGACAACTGTTTCTGTTTCGGTATTGTTATCTGTTAGTATTTCTTCCGGAATTTTCTCACTGGGTTCATCAATAACAGGAGTTTCAGGGGTTTCTTCTATATTTTTTTGAGATACAATAGGCTCTGAAATTTTAGGAGGGTCAATTTCTCCCATACCTTTACTATCCGTCCCGAAAGTAATCATTATTCCTTTTTCAGGCGGAGGTGTAAGGTATTTCATTCCTGATAAAAACATAACTATAATTAGTAATATCAAAATTATTAGAGTTATAGTAAATGCTTTTCGTTTGTGTATTGTATCTAAAATCATAAAAATACAAATAATTTAGTAAAAGCTAATTATATTTTAATAATTAATTATTTTGGTCGAACAGCCAAAATGAGTTTATATTGATTTTGGTTTGCGATATCCATTACAGAAACAGCGTTTTCTATAGGAACACTTTGTTCTACACGAAGAATAATGGTAGGATTTTCTACACCATTGAGAGCTGTTTTTAATTCTGTTTCAAGATTGTTTGGGTCTATTTGTCGTTTATCAATAAAGAAGTTTAAATCTTTGTTGATACTAACAGATACATTTTGAGTATTGGTTGATTTCCCTCTGGCTTTCGGCAAAAGTAAGTCTAAAGCATTTGGGCTATTAGCTGTTAGCATAAAGAAAACCAGTAACAAAAATACAATATCTGTCATTGAAGACATACTAAACTCTGGACTGATTTTGTTTCTTCCTTTTATATTCATTTCTAAATAGGTTCGTTGAGTAAATCTAAAAATTCTACAGTGGTAGCTTCCATTTTATGAACTACTTTATTTGTACGTACCACCAAGTGATTATAGCCAATATAAGCAATAATTCCAACTATAAGTCCTGCAACAGTTGTTGTCATAGCGGTATAAATACCTCCTGCCAAAGAACCCATTTCTGCCTGTCCACCACTTGTTGCCATTTCGTGGAAAGACATAATCATACCTACAACTGTACCCAAAAAGCCTATCATAGGTCCTGCACCTGCAATAGTAGCCAAAATAGATACATTTTTCTCTAATTTATAAACTTCAAGAGTACCTGCGTTTTCTATTGCTTTGTTAATGTCTTCAAGAGGTTTTCCAATACGAGTTACCCCTTTACCTACTAATCGAGCTACTGGGCTATCATATTGATTACAAAGGTTTTTAGCAGATTCTAATCTACCAGTTGAGATGTTATCTCGTATCATATTCATAAAATTGCTATCTATTTTTGAGGCAGCACGGATAGCAAATGTTCTCTCAAAATAAATATACAAAGCTATTGCAAGCATTAAGAATAATACCCCAATAATAAGGATATTAGCCAACCCTCCATCAAAAATTAAACTCATAATGGAAAGAGTTTTTTCTTCGCTAACGTATTCGTTACCAATCATTTCCGTAGGAACTTGTAGAATTGTCATAGTGATTTATTTTTAATCGGATTTTGAGGGGCAAAACTACATTTTTTTATTGAGAAAATGGCTTGTTTTTGGTTTTTTTTATCAACTTTAAGGTATTTTTTTACTTTAAGTTTCTTATAAAGCTTCAATATTATTAACAAAAGTATTATTTTTTTTAGTTTTTATTTTTTTATTTAAAGAATTAAAGTGTTGATTATTAGTAGTGTACAATGTAATATCGGTTATAATTTTCTTAAAAAATTTCAGATTTTATAAAATCCCAAAAAATAGTATTATTTTTGAGGTCTCAAATAAAAATGAAGTTTAACAACTAAAAATGAAAGAAACAGCATTTATAAACCCACATTTTTTCTGGCTTTTTTTACTTATTCCAATACTTATTTTTTGGTTTTGGTATTGGCAAAAAAAAGAAATGGCTTCTTTAACATTTTCTTCAACCAAAGGATTTCAGGCAAGGTCTTCTTGGAAGGTAAAAATAAGACCTATTTCATTTATATTTAGGCTTTTATCTATTTCTTTTTTAATAATTGCCTTAGCAAGACCTCAATCTTCATCAGAAACAACAAAAAACAAATCTACTGAAGGGATTGACATTGTTTTAGCTATTGATATTTCTTCAAGTATGTTAGCCAAAGACTTTAAACCTAATAGGTTAGAGGCTTTGAAGAAAGTAGCTTCACAATTCATTCAGGATAGAACTTCTGACAGAATAGGGCTTGTTGTTTACTCTGGAGAAAGTTATACAAAAGTACCTACTACGATTGATCATAGTATTGTTATACAATCACTTAAAGAAATTACGCACGGCGAAATTGAAGACGGAACAGCCATAGGAATGGGGCTTGGAACTTCTATTAATCGTTTAAAAGATAGTAAAGCAAAGAGTAAAGTAATTATTCTAATGACAGATGGTGTCAATAATTCTGGAGTTATTGACCCGCAAAGTGCTGCTGAGCTTGCTAAGGAATATAAAATGAAAGTTTATACAATTGGTATCGGGACAAACGGAACTGCTTTATCGCCAGTGGCTTATAATCCAGATGGGACATTTCAGTATGCAATGGCAAAAGTAGAAATTGATGAAAAATTATTAAAACAAATAGCAAATATTACAGGAGGAAAATATTTTAGAGCTACTAATAACCAAAAATTGGAACAAATATATCAAGAGATAGACGCCCTTGAAAAGACAAAAATAGAAGAACTAAAATTTTATCATTATGATGAGAAGTTTCGTATTTGGGCTATCCTTGCAGGAGTATTTTTGCTTTTAGAATTTGTTTTAAGACATACTATTTTTAGAAGTTTTATTTAGTTATTTTCTAAAAATTATTCAAATGATACATATAGACGAAAAATATTATTTTTATTTACTTTTTATTATTCCTATATTAGGAGTATTTTTTGTGTTTATGCTTCTTTGGAGGAATAAAACACAACGTATTTTTGCTAAAAAACAAAGTCTTTCAAGATTAGCGCCAGAGCGTTCTTCTTTCAAGTATTGGGTTAAGTTTTGCCTATTCATTGTTGTGTTATTTTTCATAATAATAGGGCTTGTTAATCCGAAAATTGGAACAAAAATAGAAACCGTAAAACGTGAAGGTATCGACATTGTCTTTGCTATAGATGTTTCTAAGAGTATGCTTGCAGAAGATGTAAAACCTAACCGAATAGATAAGGCTAAGCATATAATTTCTGAAGTGATTGGTAATCTTCACGGAGATAGAATAGCTTTTGTGCCTTATGCTGGGCAGGCATATGCTTTGCTACCTTTGACATCAGACTATTCTGCTGCAAAAATGTTCCTTCAAGGTTTAAATACGGATATGCTTTCTTCTCAAGGGACTGCTGTAAGTGAAGCTTTGCAGGTATCTTTAGAATATTTTAAGAATAGTGATCAATCATCTAAGTTATTGATAGTAATTTCTGATGGAGAAGACCACCAAGAGGGTGTAAGTGAAGTTCTTGAGAATATAAAGGATAAAGGAATTCGTGTTTATACTATCGGATTGGGTACATCGCAAGGCGCAAATATTCCTATTAAAGAAAATGGAAGAATAACACTAAAAACAGATAGTAAAGGAGAGATTGTTACTACAAAACTAAATAAAGAACTCTTAGAAGAGATGGCTAATCAAGGAAATGGTAAGTATTTTGATGGTTCTAATACACGTGAAGTAGCTGATAACATAAAGAAAGCCTTAGAGAATATCGAAAAAAATGAATATGAATCGCAGGTGTTTTCAGATTATAAAGATCAGTTTCAATGGTTCTTGGGCATTGCACTTTTCCTTTTAGTGTTAGATGTTTTTATCTCTTACAAAAAGACAGCTTGGGTCAAGAAATTGAATCTATTTAATGAAAAATAATATTACAAAAAAGAGGATAAATTATTATCCTCTTTTTTATTGCTTTTGTATATCTGTGTATTTATATATGATGATGAATATATGATATTCATATTATTTTTTATGAAATAACTATTAGATGTTGTGATATAGAATAAAGATTTATTTTAATTTTTATTCTATTTTTTATATATATAAATGAAGTATGTATATTGTATAAAGATTTTTCAGGATGTATAGTGAAGTTTTGTATATAGTGAAAAGAATTATTCACTTTTATAAAAGTCATTTCAGATTGATGTATTATTTTTATTATATTTATGTAAGGCAAATCAATTTTTAATCAAGTCAAATTAGTTTCAAAGTAGGTCAAATGTATATTTATATAAGACAAATAAAATTTTTATAAAGTCAAAAGCATATATTAATTAGTCAAAATAATTTTTATGTTAATAAATATTATATGATAATAAGTCAAATATATATATTTATTAGTCAAATAAGAATAACAGTTCAATAAAATCATTTTTTGTAAAGATATATTTAGTTTATAAAAAATAAGATGCATTTATCAATCAGATAAATGCATCTTTTATGTTATTTTGTGAGTATTTATTGTTTTATATAGGATATCTTATATAAATTAACTTATATCTTATATATGATGATGAAATTTTATTTTTTTATTTCTGTATAGAAATAATTAGTTTCTCTAATAAGGGCATAACTTTCGCCTGTTTTTGTATAATGACGAATGTTTAGTAAAGGATTTTCACAGATAATGCTTTCTGTTTCTATATTTCCTTTATCTTCAACATCTTTTTTAAGAAAATTAGTGTTATATGTGTATTTATAGAGGTTTATTTCTTCCCAAGTTTGTGCATTAGGGTCGTATGTATATTGTGTTTCTTTTTGAGTATTGCCTAAATCATCAAAAGTATAGACATATCGTAGCCCTCTTCCGTCGTTATAAATAAATTGAGATTCTATTGTATGTCCTTTTTGGTCATAGAAATAAACTTGGGTTTCATTGAGTTCCATTTTTTTGCTTTTTTCATTAACTTTATAGAGCTTAATAGTTGTGGAATGGTTGTTATGGTCTATTTTTTGTTCAGATAATGAAACATCTTCCCACTTTTCTTCTTTTTTATTCCATATTTGATAAAGGAGACTTGTTTTATTTTCTTTTTGGTTTTCTGTTTGTATAGTTTTGGAGTGATTTATCCATTCATTATTGGCAAAAAGATATAGAATAATAGAATAATCATTCTTATTTTTCACAAAATACTCTGTTTTTTGGTTATTTACCCATTTATAACCATCAAATGCCATAAGAATTTCCTTTTTTAATATAGTGTCATTTTCGTAGAAACTCTCTTTTTTAATCATTTGTCTATATTCTGTGTCTAAGGAATCAACAGATGTGCTAACATATTGTATGATTTTTCCTTTATCATTCTCTATATAGTATTCTTGATCTGTTTTTTTCCAATTTTCATCATCAAAACATACATAATTAATAGAATAATAACGTTCAAAGTCTTTAAAACGTTCAATTTTTTTAGATTTTTTCCATTTATTTTTCTCTTCAATGTAGTTAATAGAAATTTCTTTATTGTTTTTATCTAAAAAATATTCTGTTTTATATACTTTTCTCCATTTTTTTTCATTAGAATATCGATAATATTCTTCTTGTTCGATTATTGTATTGTTTTTGTCAAAGTATTGTATTTTTTTTTCGCTATCAAAACTTCCAGAATTATTAAATTTAATAATTTCTAATCGATGTTTTTTAGGGGAATATTTTTGTTTTATTCCGTAAGAGATTACTTTTTTATTCTCTATATTGATTTGTTTGGTATATATACTGTCCAGACGTATTTTTTGAGCTTTTATATTAGTAAAAACTAAACATAAAATGATTGTAAAATGCTTCATAGAAAAATTAAATATATTTAGGAAGAATAATAATAAAAGAGTGTAAAGAAAATAGAAAGATAAAGTGGCTAAAAATTCCCCTTTATTCCTGTTTTGTGAAAGATTAAAGGGGAAAATTATTAAATATGAATTAAAATCTTGAATTATAGTGTTTTTTCTTCAATTTTAGCCCAAGTATCTTTTAGTCCTACAGTCTTGTTGAAGACTAATTTTTCATTATTAGAGTCTTTATCAACACAGAAGTAACCAAGTCTTTGAAATTGAAGTGTGCTACCTGCATTAGCGTCTTTAAGGCTTGGTTCAATGAAAGCAGTAACAATTTTTAGAGAATCAGGATTGATATAATTCAAAAAGCTATCTTCTTGTCTATCAGGTTCTGGAACTGTAAAAAGTCTATCATATAAGCGTACTTCTGCTTGCAATGAGTGTGGGATAGATACCCAATGTAAAGTGCCTTTTACTTTGCGTAAACTAGCCTCTGTGCCACTGCCACTACGGCTTTCAGGGTCATAAGTACAGTGTATTTCTGTAATATTTCCTTTATCATCTTTTATTACACTTTCTGCTTTAATGATATAAGCATTTTTTAACCGTACTTCACCTCCTATTTTCAGACGGAAATATTTTTTGTCAGCTTCTTCTCTGAAATCTTCTCTTTCTATATATAATTCGCGAGAGAAAGGAACTTTTCTGAAAGTCATTGGTTCTACTTCGGGGTTGTTTTCAGCATCAAGCCATTCTTCTTTTCCTTCAGGATAATTTGTAATAACTACCTTGACAGGGTCTAGAACAGCCATTACGCGATTTGCTTTTTTATTAAGGTCTTCACGGACACAAAATTCTAATAAAGAAACATCAATTAAGTTTTCTCGTTTGGCAATACCTATTGTGTCTGCGAATTTTCTTATGGCATCTGGAGTATAGCCACGGCGACGTAATCCAGAAATAGTAGGCATACGAGGGTCATCCCACCCTGAAACATAGTTTTCATTAACAAGTTGTAATAATTTACGTTTGCTCACTATGGTATGGCTTAGATTACGACGAGCAAATTCACGTTGTTTAGGACGAACTTTTGTAGGGTCATAAATTTGGTCTAGAAACCAATCATATAATTCTCTATGTGGTAAAAATTCTAATGTACATAGTGAGTGAGATATTTGCTCTAAATAATCACTTTCTCCGTGAGCCCAATCATACATTGGGTAAATACACCAAGTATCTCCCGTACGATGATGCGTAGAGTGCATAATTCGGTAAAGAATAGGGTCTCTCATTAGCATATTTGGTGAAGCCATATCAATTTTAGCACGAAGAACATAAGTTCCGTTTTCAAATTCACCATTTTTCATTCTTTCAAAAAGATGAAGGTTTTCTTCCACAGAAGTATTTCTGTATGGACTATCTGTTCCTGCTGTGGTAGGAGTTCCTTTTTGAGCAGCAATTTCTTCTGAACTTTGTCCATCAACATAAGCTTTTCCTCTTTTTATAAGTTCAACAGCCCAATCATAAAGTTCTTGAAAATAATCAGAAGCGTAACATTCTCTATCCCATTTATAACCTAACCATTCAACATCTCTTCGGATAGCATCTACATATTCTTGCTCTTCTTTACTTGGGTTAGTATCGTCAAAACGAAGATTTACAGGAGCGTTATAACGCAAACCCAAACCAAAATTTAAACAAATAGAACTAGCGTGTCCTAAGTGTAAATATCCATTTGGCTCAGGAGGAAAGCGAAAACGCAATTTATTTTCAGCAAAGCCAGATGCAATATCTTCTTCTATAATATTTTCAATAAAATTATTTGATTTTTCTTTAATTTCTTCAGACATCTTTTTTAGTAATAAAATGTATTAACGATAAGTGAAAATTTTCTGCAAAGATAAAAAATAATTTTGAAATAGTCAATTACTTAAAAGTGTATTTTTAAACTTAATTATTCAAAAAACATATTCATTTTCAGTTTTTTATCAAAATATATATTTTTATTAATCCATTAATAAAGCTAAATCTTTCCAAAAATTAGGGTAAGATTTACTTACGACTTCTTTATTTTTTATTACAATAGAAACTTTAGGGAAAAGTGAAGCAAAAGCCATAGCCATACGATGGTCGTTATAAGTGTCTATTTCTATATTTTCAAGTATTTTTTGTGAATTTATAAAAATTTCATTTTCAGTAATTTTTACCATTTGACCCAATTTTTGTAATTCATTTTGTAATGCAGATAGGCGGTCGGTTTCTTTAATTTTTAACGTATGAAGTCCGGTTAAATGGCAATCAATTCCTAAGCCAACACAAGTAACAGATATAGTTTGTGCTATATCAGGAGTGTCAGTCATATTATAAGAGAAAAAAGAAGATTTTGGTTTACTTTTTTTAATGATTTCTATTCCATTTTTGTTAAAAATAGTCTTTACACCAAAAAAATCATATATTTCGACTAATTTTTTATCTCCTTGAAGTGAATTTTCTTTAAAAGAAGGTAGAAAAATAGAGGTTCCTACGTTACTTAAAGCTACTAAGCTATAAAAATATGAGGCTGAACTCCAATCAGGCTCAATGGTAATTGTTTTTGGTTCAATTTTTTTTTCTTTTTTTATAAAAATTTGATTATTTCTAAAAGATGTAGTTATGCCTATTTGTTCTAATAGAGATAATGTCATTTTTATATATGGAAGTGAAGTACAATTTCCTATTAGATTGATTTTTAAGCCATTATCAAAAGTTCCTCCTATAAGAGCCAGGGCTGAAATATATTGGCTACTGATATTAGCTTGTAGTGAAACCTCGTTATTTTCTATTTTTTTTCCTATAATTTGTAAAGGAGGAAAACCTTCTTTTTCAAGATAATCAATTTTTGCGCCTAACTTTTGAAGGGCTTCAACTAAAATTTTTATAGGTCGTTCTTTCATTCTTTCAGAGCCTGTCAAAATAGTTTTTTTTCCTTCATAAATTGAGAAAAAGGCGGTTAAAAATCGCATAGCTGTTCCTGCGTGATGGATGTTTATCGTTTCAAAAGGAGATTTTAGAGCTTCCATCATTATTTTTGTGTCATCAGAAGTTGAAAGATTTTCCAAATGTATACTTGGGAATAAAGCTTGCAATAATAAAAGCCGATTGCTTTCACTCTTAGAACCACATATGCGTAGAATTTTTTTTGAATTAATTTGTTTTTTTTGTAAAAAAATATTCATTTGAACATTATTTTTTAGGCAAAGGTATTCAAATTTGTTCTA
>CALFOY010000323.1 GCA_937919265.1 uncultured Capnocytophaga sp.
AGTAATTATTTTTTAAGTTATTATAATCATTTTATTGAAAAAATATTAGTTATCAAAATAATTTACTTTTTATTAGAACAGAATAGTAATTAATTTTGTACTTTTGCCAAAATTTTTTATAAATGAATTTTTTAGAAGAAATCCAAAAACGCCGTACATTCGGTATTATTTCACACCCAGATGCAGGGAAAACTACATTGACAGAAAAACTTTTACTCTTTGGAGGAGCAATCCAAGAAGCTGGAGCTGTTAAATCTAATAAAATAAAAAAAGGAGCTACTTCTGATTTTATGGAAATAGAAAGACAAAGAGGTATCTCTGTAGCTACTTCTGTTTTAGCTTTTAATTATAAAGACTACAAAATCAATATATTAGATACTCCAGGACACAAAGATTTTGCAGAAGATACATTCCGTACCCTTACGGCTGTTGATAGTGTTATTGTTGTGATTGATGTAGCAAAAGGGGTTGAGGAACAAACTGAAAAATTGGTGGAAGTATGCCGTATGCGTAATATTCCTATGATTGTTTTCATCAATAAATTAGACCGTGAAGGTCGTGATGCTTTTGATCTTTTAGATGAAGTAGAACAAAAATTAGGTTTACGAGTTACTCCTCTTTCTTTTCCTATTGGAATGGGGTATGATTTCAAAGGAATTTATAATATTTGGGAGAAAAATATTAATCTTTTTGAAGGAGATAGTAGAAAAAATATAGAAGATACTATTGCTTTTGATGATGTAAATAACCCAGATTTAGAAAAAATAATTGGTGGACAATCTGCGCAAAATTTAAGAAATGATCTAGAATTGGTATATGAAGTTTATCCTGACTTTAATCACGATGAATACCTAAAAGGAAATTTGCAACCTGTATTTTTTGGTTCAGCTTTAAATAACTTTGGTGTAAGAGAACTTTTAGATTGTTTTGTTAAAATAGCTCCTTCACCTCGTTCCAAAAAAAGTGAAGAACGCCTTGTTGAACCTTCTGAAACTAATTTTTCAGGTTTTGTATTCAAAATTCACGCCAATATGGACCCTAATCATCGTAATCGATTAGCTTTCGTAAAAATTGTTTCTGGAGTGTTTGAAAGAAATAAACCTTATTTACATACAAGACATAATAAAAAATTCAAATTTTCTAGCCCAAATGCTTTTTTTGCAGAGAAAAAAGAAGTGGTTGATTTGTCTTTTGCAGGTGATATTGTTGGACTTCATGATACAGGAAACTTTAAAATAGGTGATACTTTAACTGAAGGTGAAATACTGCATTTTAAAGGAATACCAAGTTTTTCTCCTGAACATTTTAGATATATAAATAATGCTGATCCTCTTAAATCAAAGCAATTAGAAAAAGGTATAGACCAATTAATGGATGAAGGGGTAGCTCAATTATTTACACTTGATTTTAATGGAAGAAAAGTAATTGGAACCGTAGGAGCTCTTCAATATGAGGTTATTCAATATCGTTTAGAACACGAATATGGAGCCAAATGTAGTTATGAGCCCTTCCCTATTTATAAAGCATGCTGGGTAAAAGAGCCAAATAACCTAAAAGACCCTGAATTTCAAGAGTTTTTAAGAATAAAACAAAAATATATGGCACGAGATAAACAAGGACAATTAGTCTTCCTTGCTGATTCTCAATTTTCTATTGAAATGGTAAAACAAAAATACCCAAGTGTAGAATTATTCTTTACTTCTGAAATGGAGTAATTTTTATAACTCAAAAATTAAATTAATTTACAAATAAATTATGTTAATTATAGGAATAGCTGGCGGAACAGGTTGTGGTAAAACTACTGTCGTTAATACAATAATTAAAGAACTTCCTTTAAGTCAAGTAAGTGTTATTTCACAAGATTCTTATTATAAGGATCTTTCTGATATGACTTATGAGGAGCGTACTAAAGTAAATTTTGACCATCCAAAATCTCTTGATTTTGATTTGTTAAAAGAACATCTTATTATGTTAAAAGAAGGCAAAAGTATAGAACAACCCACTTATTCTTTCATTGAGCATAATAGAGCCAAAGAAACAATTACTATTCAACCTTGTAAAGTCTTATTCGTAGAAGGAATTTTAATTTTTACTCACCCTGATATTCGTGACTTATTTGATATAAAAATATATGTTCATGCAGACTCTGATGAACGCCTCATCCGTCGAATAAAGAGAGATATTTCCGAGAGAGGACGTTCTATTGATGAGGTTTTAAATAGATATCAAACAACGTTAAAACCTATGCATCAACAGTTTATAGAACCAACAAAAGAATATGCGGATATCATAATACCTAATAATAGACGCAATACAGTTGCTATAGATATTGTAAAAGCTATTGTACATAATAGAATAAACAATTTGCATAAAATTAACAATGATGGACTTCTTATTTAAGAAATATTTATATCATATTATCTTAGCTGCTTTCACTATCTGGATGCTATTTTTTGATGCTAATTCTTGGCTAAATCATAGAAAATTAAATAACGAAATTGAAAGTCTTAAACGCCAAAAAGATTTTCTAATTAAAGAAATTCAAAAAGATAGACACAGCCTATTTGAAATAAAAACTCCCGAAGGTAGAGAACGTTTCGGGAGAGAAAATTATTATTTCAAAAAAGATGATGAAGATATATATATTATTGAATATGATACGATTAAATAATTTTTTATCAAAAAAAGTAAATTTTATTTGCGTATATGCTTTTTTTTTACGAAATTTGAACTTTAAAATTTAAACAGAGGGATTTATGGACGAAAAAGAATTGGAACACGATGAAATTTTTTCAAAAGTACTTCGTGCCGGCAGAAGAACTTATTTCTTTGATGTACGAGGAACCAAAGCGGGAGACTATTATTTAACAGTTACCGAAAGTAAAAAATTCACTCACGATGATGGTTCATTCCATTACAAAAAGCATAAGATTTATCTTTATAAAGAAGATTTTAATGCTTTTAAAGAAATTCTAGAAGAAATGACTTCTTATGTTTTCGAAGAAAAAGGAGAGGAAGTTATCTCTGAACGACATCAAAAAGATTTTAAGAAGGAAAATTTTTCAACAAAGGAAAATTCTAATGATAAGTCTTTTACAGATGTTAGTTTTGATGATTTTTAATACAAAAAAGAGCTATTTTAGTAGCTCTTTTTTGTTTTTACCATTTATTTAGTTTTATATAGATTCTATTAGCTGTTTTATTAAATTAATATCTGATATAGGACGCACTTTTTCATTCAAAAATTTATCAGTATTCATAGAAAAAGGCATATTTCCTTCTGTCTTTTGAAAAACAGTTGCAGAAAAGTGAATTTCATTAAATCCTGCTTTTTTTATTTCTTGGATACTTTCAGGAGAAATTCCTCCACCTGCCATTATTGATATTTTTCCGTCAGCTATTTTATTTAATTTTTTAAGTAAAGGTAATCCTTCTATTGCTGTTTTTTTCTGTCCTGAACTCAATATTCGTTTTACCCCCAATTTTTTCAACTCTTCAATAGCTTTTTCAGGATTTGGAGTACAATCAAAAGCTCTATGATATATAAAATCCATACTTCCAGCTGCTTCCATTAGCCTTTTAGTTCTTTCTATATCTATTTCTCCATCTTTATGAAGAACCCCTGTTACAACTCCTTCACAATCAAGCTCTTTACAGAATTTAATATCACGAAGCATTATATCAAATTCCTCATCAGAATAAGTAAAATCTCCACTTCTTGGACGAATGAGTACACAATTGAGAATGGAAAGCTCTTCCATTACTTTTGTTATAAGTCCATAGCTAGGAGTTATTCCACCTACTCCCAACTCTGAACAAAGCTCAATTCTCTGAGCACCAGCTATTTGCGCATTTTTAGCAGATTCAAAAGAACTTGCACATACTTCAAAAATCATAAGATAAAATTTAATATACAAAAATACAAAAATTATTATAAATATTATAGAATATAT
>CALFOY010000324.1 GCA_937919265.1 uncultured Capnocytophaga sp.
GTTTTTATCCTATTACTCCTGCTGAACCTAACTATACTTTTACCTCGCCTAAGTTTACTAAAATCACTCTCAAACGCAACCCGCAGTACTATCCTGCTGGTGATTTGGTAATAGAAAGTAATGCTTCACCCGAAAACATTTACATTAAGAACATTTACATCGACGACAAGCCTTACAAATCCTATTTTATCAGTCACGAGGCACTAAAGAATGCAAAGAAAATACGGTTTGAGTTAGGTAAGAGGTAAGAGATAAGAGGTAAGAAAAGCGTCACTACACTTTGGCAAAGTTTCACACTTTGCCAAAGTTGAAAACAAATCAGAAAAAAAACCACTGTTGATGCGAGCTTGTAGCTCGTGCCAAATAAATCAATAAAATGAGTATAATTACAGATTTTACTAACAGACGAATGTATTTTTGGCGTGGATACTACTTCGGGAAAGAGGGTATTTGGTGTCGGGATTTTGATAAAGAAAAAGCATTTTGTGTGCTAAAAGATTCTTTATACAAGGATTATTTCGTTAGAGCAGTAGCTGATAATGGGAAAACGATAGCCATTTCTCGCTCTATCGGCACTAATGAACCATTACTTATGGTTGATGTTGATAAAAAAACTATAAAAAATACCATTTCTAATCATACTTTTATCTATTCCTCTCTTGATAGAGAAGGTAGCAAAGTATTTTCAGTAACTGAAAGCAATATTTATAAGAATATTTATGGAAACCCTTTTTGTGTAGATGCCGAAACGGGTAAAGTAATAGCTACTCTCGACGAAAAAACACAATGGGGTAACACTGCTTATCATCCTGCGAGTAATTCGGTGTATTTTAGTGCTTTCAGACAGCCTAATCTGTACAAATTCAACTTTGATACACTTACGTTTTCAGCCATACCTACTGATAAAAAAATACGTATATCTGATTGTAAAGTAACTTGCGACAACAAAGGTTACTACTATTTAGGCAGTAATATCTTAGTGTATATGAACAATGAGGACGAGGAAGTTTGGCGTATCAATTTTAAAGAAAAAGAAAAACTTAGTGGCAAAACACTTTTTTCAATATGTCTTTCTGATAATCCTGATTACATAGCGGTCTATTTGTTAGATGGCAATTGGTTGTTCATTGTCAATCGCAATGATTTTTCATACAAAATACCTATTTTTGACTTAAAAAAAGAATATCTAAAAAAAGATGAGAAATAAATATTGTATTTTAATACTTCTAACAGTATTATCACTGAGTTGGAAACAAAAAAATAATATGAAATCAAATGAAAGAATTGTTTATGCTTTAGATGTTACCATACCTGGTCGTTATGAAGCTTACATTAATGATATTTTAGTAGAAACAAACAATGAAATGTCTATGCATAATACTATAATAAACATTAATCAAGCTGTTCTAAAGAGTGGTACTTATCAGTTTAGGATAAAACTATTTTCTTCTAATGAAGAACTGAGAAAAGGAGGTATACAGCCTGATACCTTTCAGTTCTTAAAAGTAGGATTAGTTAAATATCAGAAGATTGCTGTGGGAGAAGGAGCAGAAGAGGGAACATATCAGTATCTATACTCTTATCCTATTCCAAATTTGGAGAAACCTGTTCCATATTATGAAATAAAAGGAAAGTTTACAATCGATTTACCTTATGAACTGAATGGTTGGAGTAATGGGCAAGATCTTAGAAAATGGGACAAAGATACACTAAAGAAAAAAGTTATCGCCTATTATAAAAAGCTATGGGAAATTCTTAATAAAGGAGATGTTGATCAATGGCAAAAATTAGTAAAAAAATCTCAAGAAGAAACAGCTTTTTTCAATTATTCTGATAAAGAATACCTCAATAAGTACATCAAAGAAGAAAAAGAAGAAATTATCAAAGACAAGGGTATGATGGCTGCTTTAGAAGATTATGAGATGAAAATATATGCTGATGGTAGATTAGTGTGCTTAGAACGGAGTAATCACACTAAACAGGTTAATGGTATCGATTGGGATATAAAAGGAGAGAGTCCTCTTATACAATATGGAAAAGAAGGAGGTGCCGCTACATTCCCCGTTAAGCTATATTTACCACAAGGTAGTGATGAATTTGTAATAATAAGAAGATATTGATTTGTAATAATTAAGATAAATGAAAGGCACTTACTACAAAACCCCCATAGACTTCAAGGCGTTGATAGAGAAGCGCGACCTTGCCAAGACCACCTTAGAGACCTCCATTGACCAGCA
>CALFOY010000325.1 GCA_937919265.1 uncultured Capnocytophaga sp.
TACAAAGACACATCTTGCAACTTCAAATGACCATGTAGGAAATTCATCACCCCAGAGATAACCATGCACTATTTTACGCACCCCATCGCCCTGGGATAACCTCCGCAGTAGTCTATTAATGTTATAAAAATGTTAAAAACGCCGCCCAGGTTGAAAGAAAGGATTTGATTTGATTTTTTTCCTCCCTGGTTTTTCTTTTGAAAGCTTTCATTTTTCTTTTTTTTCAGCATTGAATTTTTCATCTCCATTAAGGAAAAATCGCTTTTAAAAATTTTCTTGACTTGTCTTTTATTTAATCAAGATGTATTGATACTTGTCCTCTCTCCCGAAAATCGACTTAACTGCTTGAAAATCAATATCTTAAAAAGTTAAATTCTTGTGAAATTAGGACAAAAATAATACATTTTAGGACAAATCTAATACATTTTGCTTCTGAAATTAGGACAAATCTAATACATTTTTGAAATTTGTAGTACTTTCATTCGTGCATGTCCTAAAAATGTATTATCTTTGCACTCAGAAAATTACACAACTATGGCAAAGGTTAGAAATAATGAAGCCTTGCAGTCTTATATTCTGACGACTGCAAAGTATGATTTCACGATTTATGAGAAACGTGTTCTTTATAAATTGGTGGAAATAGCACAAAGTCAAACGCAGGGGCTATCCTTTCCCAAGGATTGCAAAAAGATAGACCACGACCTATTTGACTTCATCACGATAGAGATACCTTACAGCTCTCTATTGTCTAAAGAGGAACAATCAGAGCAAGACGAAAAGAAAAGGAATACTAATCACGCATTAGTTCGGGCTGCTCTCCGTGCGCTTCAAACTAAGATAGTAGAGTATGAGGACAAAAAGACCTGGGAAAGCCTTTCAATCATTGCAAACCCAAAGTATAAGAAGTATTCCGATAAGGTTTCATTCATCATTGACCCAAGGATATGGGACGTTATACTGAACTTTTCCAAGGGATTTAGGGCAATAGAGCTAAAATATACCCTTTGGTTCAGTAGTGTATATACAATGCGTTTCTATGAGCTTCTTTCTCGGCAAACGACCCTGGAACATACCTTTGAGGAACTCAAAGAGTGGTTCGGTCTAAAGGATAAGTACCAGGGAAAAGATGGTATTAAAGACTTTATGCGTCGTGTTATTGACCCAGCACAGCAGGAACTAAAGGACAAAGCCCCTTTTTACTTTGAGTATGCCCCAATAAAAAGGAACTCCAGGAAGACAAACGCCTTTAAATTCCACGTAGTCCATAAGCCCGAACTTCAGGAGCAAATAGACCATACCAAAGCCAAAATGCAGGTATCTGTAAGGAATTTCATATCCAGGGAAGAAAAGATGTACTTAATGGAGAATTTCGGCTTCACAGAAGACGGATTAAATGCAAATAACGACCTTTTCAAGGAGTACGTAAAATGGTTTGACTTCCTGGGAGATGTGGCAATTATCAAGGCTAAGATGTCCGAGCTTGAGCGCAAAGGCTCTACCATAGGAAGCCCCCAAGGATATTTGATTAATTCGCTCAAAAAGAAGTTAGAAAGGGTCTTCAAGCCCTCCGATAATCCAATAAATACAGAAGAAGAACCAACCCCGAAGGGGTCCAATAGAAAGCCAACAGCCAAGGAACTAAAGGAAGCTAAGGAAGCCATTGCCGAGCTATCAGCTCGCACGGGTATTAAATTTTGAGATCCGTCCTAAAATCAGATTCAAACCCTATATAATGTAACAAATAAAATTTAAGAACATGGCTATATTAAACACCGATACAGGCGAAATCTTAGGACAAGCCACAAAAGAAGAAAGAAATATTCTCCTTAAATTAGCACGATTCATCAACAATGAGAATATATACATAATACCAAGAATATACCAGGGCAAGGTAGAAGACCATATTATCGCACATCTCTTGGATAGTGCCAGGTATTACCGAGATAGGAACAATAATAATTCCCTGGCGTGGATTGAGTTCATCGATAATCTTGATAGTAAGAATAGGCAAATATTGGAAGATTACATCTTCAACAGATATCCCAAAAAATAGATTTGTATAATAAATAAAAATGATGTAATTTTGCAGTCAAATTGATATCAATATGGAAGCTACTACATTAAAAAAAACAATGTCATTACGTATTAGTCCTGCACTATACGAGCACCTTAAAACTTTATCAAGTAAAGAAAATAGGAGCATTAATAATTACGTGGAAACAATGCTTTTTAAAGTCTCTAATTTTGAAGAAAAACATACCTATTCAGATGAGACAGGAGACAAAATTATAAAAGCCCTCGAGGAACATAAAAAGGGTGAAACAATAAAGATAACTCCTAAGACATTATGGGAAATATAGAAGAGAAAGAAGAAAAGGAAGAACTTTACAAAATAGAGATTTCAAAAGAGGCAAAAAAGGAACTTGACCTTATAAAAAAGTCGGGGGCTCCTTCTGTAAAAAAGAAATTAGAGCGAATTATTGAAGAGCTTCAAAAACACCCAACAGAGGGCGTAGGCGTAGAGCAATTAAAAGGAAAAGGAGGTATAGGGTATAGCCGTGAACTCAACAAGAAAGATAGAGTTGTGTATGTTGTCTTAGAAGAAGAAAAAACAGTTGTTATATCACAATTCCTAAATCATTATAATGATAAATAGCTAATAGAAGACACGACCCTACGGGGATTTTGTCTTTTTTTATAACAAAATATTCAGGTATTATTAGCTATCAAGAAAAAAAGCACCTAATATAAATCTAATGTATAATTAGTGTGAAATTAGTGTATAATTAGAACTGATAATCAATGTGTTACAAAATCTAATATATAAATTAATGTATTTCTAATGTATAGATTTTTTTGTATATAATTGATAATCTGTGTATTACTCCCGATTAGGGCAAGCCACTCGACACTCCTGGTTCGGGTTCGGCTTGCTATTTTTTTCATTCATTTTTTTGGACGAAAATACCCTTTGGAAGTTCCTCTTTCCATTAAGAATTTATCCTTTTGAAAATAGCAAAATTTTTAAGATTTCCACTGTGGGAGTACCAAATTTCTCCCTTGAAAATGAATATAAAAACATAATAATCAAACACATAACAATTATTTCAAGTAAAAATTTCCACTTTTTTTCCACTGTGGGAGTACCTAAAAAATTTACAAAACACATAAAACTCTGATAGCCAAACAACTACAGAACGACGGAAATTCATTCCGTCGTTCCCTCTTGCTTCTACTTTTTTGAGGGCAAAAATGGGTCAAAAATAGCCAGCGTATGAGAGTTATTCTGCCCCCTCCCCGCT
>CALFOY010000326.1 GCA_937919265.1 uncultured Capnocytophaga sp.
GGGCTCGGAGATGTGTATAAGAGACAGTATTGAAAAAATATATTCTCAAGTAGAAAATACACAAACAGAAAATACTGAAAAACACCAAGAAACTCCTAAAATACACGAAGAAAAAAACTTTGAGAAAATAGATTTTTCAGATAAAATAAACCAAAATGTAGAAACTAAAAATTCTCCTTTCCTTGAAGATATTTTAGCCCAAGTACCACAAGACCTTGTTTTTGAACAAAAAAGCTCAATTAATGAACAAGTAAAAGAACCTATAAAAACCTTGAATGATAAAATAGTATCTAACCAGAATATACAAATAGGTTTGAATGATAAATTAGCTTTTATAAAACATTTGTTTAATGGACTTTCAGAAGATTATACTAAAGCTTTATTAGTAATCAATCAATATCATTCAGAAAAAGAATGCTTACAATTTATTCAACAAAAAATAAAACCAAATTATAATAATTGGTTAGGAAAAGAAGAATACGAAGAAAGGTTTATGGCTATTGTTACCAAAAAATTTAATTAATTATGGCAAAACTTTATCTAGTACCTACGCCTATAGGTAACTTGGAAGATATTACATTTAGAGCTTTGCAAGTGCTTAAAAATGTGAATGTTATATTAGCAGAAGATACTCGAAATAGTGGCAAATTGCTAAAACATTTTCAAATAAATACACCTATGCAAAGTCATCATAAATTTAATGAGCATCAAACACTAAACGGAGTTATTCAACAGATAAAGAACGGACAAGATATAGCTTTGATAAGTGATGCAGGTACTCCTGCTATTTCTGATCCTGGTTTTTTATTGGTGAGAGAATGTATTCGACAAAATATAGATGTAGAATGTTTGCCCGGAGCTACAGCTTTTGTACCTGCACTTGTAAATAGTGGTTTGCCTAATGAACGATTTGTTTTTGAAGGTTTTCTTCCAGATAAAAAAGGAAAACAAACACGATTGAAATCTATAGAGAATGAGTCTCGTACAATGATTTTTTATGTTTCGCCATATAAACTAGTAAAAACATTACAAGATTTTATTTCTTATTTAGGAGAAGAAAGACAAGCCTCTGTTAGCCGAGAGCTTTCAAAAATATACGAAGAAACTCAACGAGGTAGTTTATTGGAGTTACACACTCATTATCAGAATAACCCTCCAAAAGGGGAAATAGTTCTTGTTATAGAAGGGAAAAAATAATTATTTTTTCTAAAATAAAAAAATATTGTATCTTTGCGCTATCATTTGGGGGTGTAGCTCAGTTGGCTAGAGCGTTTGGCTGGCAGCCAAAAGGTCGTGGGTTCGAGCCCCATCTCCTCCACTATCTACCAATTAATTTTTAGCAAGTAGCTAATGAGAATCCTTCCTTATTAGCTTTTCTTTCTGTATAAATCAAATAAATAAAAATGTTAGGGGCAATTATAGGCGATATTGTAGGCTCTCGGTATGAGTTTGCTAATACCCATACAACTGATTTTGAGCTTTTTACTCCTTATAACAATTTTACAGATGATACTATATGTACTATTGCTGTAGCGGACGCCATTCTCCAGAACAAAAGCTTTAAGGATAGTCTTCTATATTGGTGTAGGAAATATCCTTCACCAATGGGAGCTTATGGAGGGCGGTTTGGACAATGGGTGCGCAGTGCTGATCCTCAGCCCTATAATAGCTTTGGTAATGGTTCAGCGATGCGTGTATCGCCTTGTGGCTGGCTTCCTGATTTGGCTCAAGTCCTCAAAGAAGCTTCTGAAAGTGCCGAATGTACTCATAATCACCCTGAAGGTATCAAAGGCGCTCAGTGTATTGCCCATTGTATAGCATTGGCGCTTGGCGGGCAATCTAAGGAGCAGATAAGGGAAATGGTTACTCAAGAGTATGGGTATGACCTTTCTATGACTTGTACAGGACTACGCCAGACTTATGGTTTTGATGAAACTTGCCAAGGAACGGTGCCACAAGCAATTGTTTGCTTTCTAGAGAGTAATGATTTTGAAGAAGCTATCCGATTAGCTGTTTCTATAGGAGGGGATAGTGATACACTTGCGGCTATTACAGGTAGTATAGCTGAGGCTTATTATGGTATTCCTCAAGATATAGAGGAAAAAGCTCTTGCTTACTTACCAGAGGAATTCAAGGAGGTGATAAATAGTTTTAGGAAAAAGTATGGGAGAAAATAGAATGATGCTCCCTGCTTCGATAATATTCCATAAAAATAATAGCCATTACGCTTTATATTTTTAGTGAGTAAATTCATATTTTCTCTAATATTTCTTTCAAATAATCTATATCTCCTTCGTAGTGATAACCCTTAGGTAAAGGAACTTGATGGTCAATAATAGCTTGTATAAATCGTTTGGCTGAAGTATTTTTATCAAAGTTTTCCATATCCAAAGGGCGGTTAAAAACCTTATCTTGTCTCAAATAACATTCTATTTCGGCAAAGGCTTCTTCTTTATTTTTATACTTCTTGGAGAAAGTAAAATCAAAATGAAGGTCAAAAGCTACACCAAAACAGATTTTCACAGTTTGAATATCGTCAAAATACAAAATATCTCTGAATATCCCATAATACACTTCCAAGTAGGCATTTTCCTGTAGTATCATAAACCTTTTATTTCATTTCTAAAATCAATATTTCTACTTGGATACCAACCTACTATCATATCCATTACATCTTCCAATGTATCTATATATGATTCTTCTGTTTTATCATTCTGCAATTCGATGTCGGATTTGAGGAATATCTGATATATTTCCTCTTTAGAAAAGCCTTTCGTATACAATTGCAAGGCATATTCTCTTAATTTTTCTACAGAATTAGCTTCATATAATAAATCTTCTATATTTCTTTTTTGAATATCTTGAAAAAAGAGATAATTCAGCCAAAAATTGCTGTCAAAAGTAATCTTCCCTGCCAATAAAAGCGCTGCTTTTTCTTTCCACTGCACCACAGAAGGCAAAAGAGCTGTCTTGCTAAATAAATTATCTATACGTTCCCGATACTTCTCCATATCATTTGAGATATACACCTCACCCACAAAGTAATACAGACAATGCAGGAAGAATTCTTGTTCAGGGCACGCGTTGTCATTAGCTAACTGGAAAATCAAATCATCATTCTTTCCATTCACCACATAAAGATCCCAATCCGAGTTAGGCCATTTTTCATTATGGGCTAACCAAAAAAGTACATCTTCATTATCGGGTTCATAAATGTTTTTAATCATAATTCAGCAAAATCTAAAAATTTAGGTAGTTCAGCTAATTGTAAAAGGGCTTCTTTGAGTTTCTCATTCACAATACAAGTA
The DNA here is from genome assembly GCA_937919265.1 of uncultured Capnocytophaga sp. Taxonomy (GTDB): domain Bacteria; phylum Bacteroidota; class Bacteroidia; order Flavobacteriales; family Flavobacteriaceae; genus Capnocytophaga. Next base: position 3,309 of record CALFOY010000326.1, read on the forward strand.
TAATAACCAAACTGATTCCAATTAGACAGATAAAAACCATTTAAGCCTTCTGGTATTTTTGAAGTATCCAATACCAGTTTACTAAAAAAGTCAAATTGTTTTCTTATAGAATGTTGCCAATCAACACAATCCAACACATTTGTAAAAGAAAGCATTTTATATTTATAAGGAAAATTACCATCAGGAACTACCGTCAAAAAAGTAATTCCTTTTAAATTCTTAAATAATTCTTCCTGAAAGATATCCTCCCTAACCAGAATATGTCTCTTAGTCCTTTGAAAAGGAGACATCTTTTCTTTTTTAAACAAAGAAATATCTTTCACTACCTCCCCTTGATGATTAAGCGCTTGTATCTTCAACACATCCGAAGACTGAAGCGTGTAGTTTTCAGGAAATTTCACATCCTCATTATCCCCTATCACGAAACGATAAGCAAAAGTAAAATACTTCCGCCACAATTTATTATCCTCTTTAAAGACAATTCTAAAATAAGCCATAATCTATTTGTATATATAAATATTCACAACACTTAATTTCTGAAAAGCATTTTCAAACTTATACTTATCACAGAAAAGAGTTCTTTCTTGTAAAAAAGATTTTGCCTGCACAGCGGAGGAAAAAAGAGAATATTCATTAAGTCGTTTTTTATATTCTACACAAAAAGAATTGTTTATTCTTAGTATCTCATTGTATATGATTGAAAATCCTATATAGAAATCATCAATTGGCTCATATAAATAGCCACAATCTACACCTATTTGTTTAAAATTGGGATGTTCACAACTGTCTTCACTAAAGTATAATAGATGAAGATTATCCTTAAAAAGACTTTCCTTTTCTTCCAGAATACGCTCAAGATATTTTGCATCTACAAAATAATCATCTACTATAGGATATTGAAAAGATTTTTGCCCCCATAGAGAAATATTTCTATCAAAACCTAAGTAATTAGTGTTATCTGTTAAGATGATTCCTTTCATAGCACTTATATTTTGCTTTTACACTATTTCTCCCATTTCCAAAAACACTACATTTTCATAGCCTTGTGCCTCACAAAAAGCCTTTACTCTTTCGGTACAAAAGCTATGTCCCGACCCTTTAAGTGTAAAGAAATCATAATCACCTACTACTTCTTTACTAAAGAAAATTCCTTTTCCTTCTTCACGAGGGATAATAATGTTCCCTTTCATTTCGGCGCCCCCTATGAGTCGTACTCCTCCACGCTCATTCTTTACAATAGTACTCTGTGGCAGGCAGTCAAAGTATTCAGGAGGATAGAAAGCTACCAAAGGGACTTCTTCTTGTGGTAACCAGCGCAGGCGCTTGGGGTTCTTAGCCGTGAGTTCTTTTTGAGTTTTATTGATGCGCAAAGGTACGGCTTTAATAGCCTCAAAATGTTTGTGTAATTCCTCAAATACGCTTACTTTGCAAATATCTACTCCTATACACTCTACAAAATCGCCTATTTTTTTACCACCACTACACCAGTCGTCCCACCATACATCAAGGACTTCTACCACTCTAACATATTGCTTGTTACTCTGTCGCATACAAGCAAAGCCTTCATTTCCTACAATATTGGTAATTTTATATATTTTCATTTGTTTATGACTTAATTTCAACGGCTAATTACGCTTATACACTTCCTCAAATGGCAATCTAAACCTTTCACCCCAGATACCGCGCTCTTCACGGATACCACACCGCGAATTTCTCAAGCGAACATCTCCATATAGAGAATATACAAATGCAAAAGTACAAAATAATTTCTAAAAACTTACAAGTCCTACCAAGTGATAATTCTATCTACTATAGCTTGCTGCTCCGAAGCCGTTCTGCGCAAATAGATACGAGTCGTCTCAATACTCTCGTGCCCCATAAGGTCAGCCAGAAGCGAAATATCATTAAAAGCCTCCAAGAAATTTTTGGCATATCTATGCCTAAATGAATGCGGATAGACCACTTGAGTATTCATACCATATTTCTCAGCAAAAAGCTTAAGTTTTTGAGCAATGCCACGCGTAGTGATACGTTCTCCTAAGCGGTTAACGAAAAGATAGCCCGATGTTTTCTTTTGAGCTTTGAGCCATTCTGTAGCCTCATTGCGCAGTTGTTCAGGAATAAACAGCCGTCGCACCTTACCACCCTTAGTATAAAGGTCAAAATAACCAATTTGCACGTGTTCAGCTTTTATTTGGATAAGCTCGCTAACCCTTGCGCCGGTAGCAGCCAAAAAGCGCACCACGAAGTACCACATAGGGTTCTCTTCCTGTCGTAGTTGCTCTTTCAAGAAAAGGTAATCCGCCTGACTAATCACGTTTTCCAAATAAGTGCGTTGTTGTACTTTTACCGATTTAAGTCGAAGTTTAGGCTTACCAATATGTTCTAGAAATTTATTAAGAGCCTGAATGCGCAAGTTCACCGTTTTAGGTTTAAAATGCTCTATCAGGTAGGTTTTGTATAGTAACAAATGCCGTTTATTCAAGACGGAATATTTACTATAAAAATCATTTACAGCATACAGATAAGCAGTAATAGTATTTTCTGCCATATTGCGCTCTTTTAGAGCAGTTTCAAAGGTTGTAACCATATCGTTTTGTTTTTATATATTAATGGGTACAATATAAGAAATAGTAAATAATATTTCCTAAGTTTCCTATTATGAGAAGTTCACCCTATCGGGCGAGGTAAAATGTATTGATGAGGAA
>CALFOY010000327.1 GCA_937919265.1 uncultured Capnocytophaga sp.
GTTGGTCTTTTTCCTTGTTATAATTGCCAATAGGCTCTCCATAAGCGGGAGCATATCTCACATACCCAGTAAAAAGACAGCGAATGGTCTTTTCTTCATTATTAACTGGTACCCAAAATAAGTTGCCGTAAGCATCATATTCAGGATTAGGGTTTTGTGGCAAATGATATTGCGCAAAAAATTCTTTTATTTCGGGAGAATGAATAAGTCTGCCCAACAAATGTTGTAATTCCATTTTTTATTTTATCAATTTCTTAAACAAATTCACTAAGCCAAGAATAGGCAACCCTACTATTATTAAAAGGATTCCGATTATAAAGAAAACAAAAAGAGCGATTGTTATTAAGACCAAACCTAATAATGGGTTGTAGGCATTGGCTTTGATTAATTTATCAATAGTGATATTCAAGATCCTTGAATGTATTATTTTATTTAGGTTCATTTATCACTATTTATTTTTAAACAAATTCACTAAGCCAAGAATAGGCAATGTCACTAGCATTATAGGGAATATTAGTACATAGATAATACAGAAAAAAGTTATCATCAAGAAGCAGCCTAAGTATTCGTTATAGGCAAAGACTTTATCCAACAGCTCTATGGTCTTATTAACTATCCATAGTTTTTCTATTTTCTTTTTGAGGTTCATAAGGTTTCACTTTTCATTTTCCATTCTTCACTTCTTCCACTCCCTCCAATTCGAGCAAAAACTTCTTCCGCCACAAGCCCCCGCCATAGCCTGTGAGGGTGCCATTGGAGCCAATGACCCGATGACAAGGAATGAGGATAGAGATGCGGTTCATACCATTGGCATTGGCTACGGCGCGTACACTTTGGGGTGATCCCAAGGCAATGGCTTGCTCTTTGTAACTCCACGTTTGCCCATAGGGAATGGTTCGTAAGACCTGCCAGACACGCTGTTGAAAATCTGTTCCCATAGCATGGAGAGGTATGGTAAAAGTCTGGCGAGTACCTGCAAAATATTCGCTAAGCTCTTGTTCCAAAAGGGCAAAGTAGGGACTTTCACCCTTTACAATCGTGGTTTTCTCTCGCTGGGCAATATCTTTTAGTTCGGTCTCCAATAGTTTTCTGTCTAAGAACTCCAACATACAAATTCCCTTATCGTTAGCACAGGCTACCATAGTGCCTATAGGGGTTTCTATATGCTTGAGTAGGATTGGTTTGTCTCTATTTTTCATATTTCAATTTTCGTTTTTTACTTTCTTGCTTCCTCTATGGAGAGACCAAAAGAGGCTAAGCGGTATTCTAAGTTGGAAAGGATATAATCCCTTTCTTCGGGAAAACGCTTGGCTATGGCTTTGTAATAGGGTAATAAGCGTTTGTCTTCCACCCCAGAAAGGGCTTGCATAACTGTGCAAAGGACACCGGTATCGGTCTCTTGTAGCCCTTTGATAAAGGTATCGAGGTATTGTTCTTTCTTCTTGCTTTTGCCGAGTGTATAGTAGGCAGTGCTACGTATTTGGTGATTTTCATTATCGGTGAAGGGCAAGATTACTTCCTCGAAATTGTCATCTCCTTCCGTAAGGAGGTAGGTAGCAAAATCAAAGGTTCTTTCGTCGGTAATGGTAGGCAATAGCTCTTTTACAACAGACACCCAGTCGGCACAATGGTCTTGAGCATACCACCATACGAACTGAAATACCTTTTTAGGATCTTTGGTTACCAAATCTTGTAAGTAAGGTTTGGCTCGCTCATAAGACGATTGAGTAAGAATTTCAATTAAGAAGGTTCTATCTTCATTATCTAAGGCAATGAGCTTTTCTATCTTGTCTAATAGTGCAGGTTGTAAAGGCGGTTTTTTATGATATACCCCCTCAAGGCAGTCGGTTTGAGTTTTGCGGTCGGTAGTGTGTTCATATTCATTGAGGAGCACCTCTGCGGGTTCGCCACGATGGTAGCCAAACCACGTAGGGCGGTCGTCTATAAGTTGCCCCGAAATGACCTCATCGAGGTAGCGTTCGTACCAATCTAAGAAGTTGGTTTCGAAAGCAAATTTGGGTTGCGCGAGGTCTAAATCTACATTCACTACGCGCCCAGCATATTTGCCATTAAGCACTAAAGCATGTTCATAGGTACACCCCTGACTTCCTAGAGGCAGAAGCCCTCCAAAGACTTTTGCTCGTTCGGCAAAATACTTATCGTCATCTTCTTCCTCCTCTTCCTCAGAGGGCAATAGCGGATCAGTGAGCGCATCCCATTCTTCTCGAGTCATATCAGGAGAAAGGTTGCAAGGTGCTTTGAGGTAGGTTTCTATTTTTTCGTAGAGCAACTCATCTACACAAGTACCAAAGGCATACAAACCGAAATAAGGTCCTGCTATAAAGTCTGATTTTTTAGCTTTGGCATCGCCTATGGTAAGCATAAAGGCTCGATAGCATTCAGGGAGTTGTACGCCATATTTTTGCTCAAAGGCGAGCACTTCTGCCTCGCTTACGGGCGGATTGAGGTGGTACTGATGACCATCGGCACCAAATACTTCTAAGTTTTTATCAGCTTCTTTGGCTTGGACTAATTTCTGTTGGATACGGTGGAGTTGTTCTTGATACATAGGTGTTAGTTGTTAGAGGGGTATTTTTCTTTTCTGCAAAAGTCTATAACTAGAAGCAAAAATACAACTTTTCTCCTCAAAAGTCAATATATAATTATTCTTTCACTTTCTCGCTTCTTCAATGGTGAGACCAAAGTAAGCTAAGCGGGGTTCTAAGTTGGAAAGGATATAATTCTCATCTTTAGAAAAACGCTTAGCTATCTGCTTGTAATAAGGCAGCAAGCGCTTGTCTTTTACCTTAGATAGTGCTAGTATAACTTTGTTTAACACCTTACTATCGCTCTCTTGTAGCCCTTTGATGAAGGTGTCAAGATATTGCTCTCTTTTCTTGCTTTTGCCCAGTGTATAATAGGCTGTTCTACGGATTTGAGGATTTGCATCATCAGTAAAAGGAAGGATTACTTCCTCGAAATTGTCATCGCCTTCCCTAAGGAGGTAGGTAGCAAAATCAAAGGCTTCCTCATCGGTAATAGAGGGCAAGAGTTCTTTTACGACAGGCACCCAGTCGGCACAGTGGTCTTGAGCATACCACCATATATACCGAAATACTTTATTGGGCTTCTCGGGTACCAAATCTTGTAAGTAAGGCTTGGCTCGCTCATAAGATGATTGACTAAGAATTTCAATTAAGAAATCCCTATCCTCATTGTTTAAGGTGATAAGCTTTTCTATCTTGTCTAATAGCGCAGGTTCTAAAGGCAGTTTTTTATGATATACCCCCTCAAGGTAGTCGGTTTGGGTTTTGCGGTCGGTAGTGTGTTCATATTCATTGAGGAGCACCTCAGCAGCTTCGCCACGGTAGTAGCCAAACCACGTAAAGCGGTCGTCTATAAGTTGCCCAGAGATCACCTCATCAAGGTAGCGTTCGTACCAATCCAAAAAATTGGTTTCAAAAGCAAATACAGGCTTTAGCAAATCCCAATTGACATTGACTACGCGCCCTGCATAAGGACCTGTAAGGATCAAAGCGTGATAATCGGCACAGCCCTGACTTCCCAAGGGGAGCAGTCCGTCAAAGACTTTCCCACACTGTTGGGTGTAGTCCTCCTCTGTCTGCGTTTTGTCCTCCTCTTGCTCATAATTTTCAAAACCTTCATCTTCTTCCTCACTCATTAATAGCGGATCAGAGAGGGCTTTCCATTCTTCTTGGGTCATATCAGGTGAGAGGGCACAAGGGGCTTTGAGGTAGGTTTCCGTTTGGTCATAAACAAGGTCATTCACTTGAGTACCGAAAGCATACAAGCCGTAATAAGGCCCTGCCATCGTGTCCAACTTCTGGGCTTTGGCATCGCCTATGGTCTGTACAAAGGCACGGTAATCCTCAGGTAGGGATACACCATATTTTTTTTCAAAGGCGAGCACTTCTGCCTCGCTTACAGGTGGGTTGAGGTGATACTTATGAGCATCGGCTCCAAATACTTGTAAATCTTTATCGGCGGCTTTGGCTTGTGCTAATTTCTGTTGGATACGGAGAAGTTGTTCTTTCATTTGTTTATTTTTATATGTTCCCATAGACTTCTATATAGGCGCAGGTGGAGAGTTTTTCTTCTACATCGGTGATGATTTTCTCTATAAAAATCTTTACTTTTTCATCGGTAAATGTACGTTGGCGCAGTTGTGCAATGATTTTTCGGCACGTGGTGGAGTCAAAGAGATTGCTGGTCGTACAATTGAAATGGGGTTCTATTTTGTTCCATTGAGGTTGGTATAGGGGAAATACGGACTTGAAATCTTCTAAAAGATATTGATCAAAATCTTCTATTGGGATGAAGATAGAGCGCTTG
>CALFOY010000328.1 GCA_937919265.1 uncultured Capnocytophaga sp.
TCATCTATAGTAATGGTTTGTATATAGCGGTTTTGATTTCCTGAATGATCCTCTGCAAACCAAGCGTATTCTACCTTTATTTTCTTTCCCTTGGCATCATATATAGGTGTCTCGCTGGAATCTACTTTTACTATTCCCTCGCAGTTATCTGTAGCGGTAAGCGTCTGTCTGAAAGGAATTTCTGATTCACTTTTTACAGTCATACTCTTAGGGTAAGAGGAGAATTCTGGTTTTTGGGTATCCTTCTGAATAATGTATTGGGTATGCTTAACAGGGAGCGCATCTGGTGCATAGGCTGTCCAAGTTCGTGTAGTCCGATAAAGATTTTTATCTCCTTCGGCTGTTTCTTCTTGATAGTCTATCTCGATATGTTGGCTTCCTTGTGCTTGCAATTCTGCTTTGGGAGGAATAGTATTCGCACATTGTATATGTAGGTCTTTGGGGAGTTCTCCTACAAACTGTAATTGTTTAGTAATAGGCTCCTGTTCATAATACAAATATTGTTCAAAAGTAGCCTTATTCTTACACTTATCAGTAGCTACCCAACGACGTAGTAAGTAGGTTGTATGCTCCTCTTCTGTTGTGGTTATAGTAGTTTTTCTGTCCCCACAAGAACTTTTAGCTGTAACATTGGCTCTTTGAGGGATATTTTCCTTTTTAACCGTAATTACAGGTTCAGGCAGATTACTAAATGTAATATCTCCCGTACGAGTATCCAAATAAGGATATCTACTAACACTAGTAGCAAATGCAATATGGTCAATGACTTCTATTTTAAAATATCCTTTCACAAAAGCTCCACTCTTTACCTGAGGGAAGATAACTGTAGCTTGCCCACTATTAGGAATACCATCGGCTAAGACATACGGGAAAGTATTTCCTTCATCATCAGAAAGAAGAATACGTACTTTACTTCCCTCTCCAAAGATTTTTTTATCCACATCCCAGCTTATAGAAACCTCTCCTCCACGAGTATATCTGGAATTGCCCTTAGGAATAACACTTTTAATTCTGAAAGGTGTTCCTTCTACTACATTCACTTGGGTTTGATATACATCATAAAGCGGAGCGTGAAGCTTTCCATTCTTTATGCCTCCTTTTACGCCATCAGTTACCCCTAGCCAAAAGGTATATGTTCCTGTTTCCCACTCATTGGGGAATTTATGAGGAACAGGCTTCCATTCATTTGTTCGCTTATCGGTGATATAAGGACGATAGAAAGTAATTTCATTATTGGCAGTACGGCGATAAGACGGGAATCGTGCTTTACCTTCTCCCCCTATATCTGCTTGGTGAGCCATATAGGACAAAGCATCTCCATCAGGGTCTTGTGCTTCTATCTTGAATTGAAAATATGTGTTGGGAGGTAAGGTATAGCTTTTTTTGTACTTAGCACGATTGATAATAGGAGCTTTATTCTCTGTCGGAATCCCATAAGGAATATTTCGCTGAGGCAAACCTACTCGCTCAGTACGAGCTCTATCGGTGTAATAAGCAGGATTGAGGCTTGCTCTCTTACGGATAATATATAAAGACGGAAGAGAAAAATACGTTCCTTTGGGGTCATTGATATAACTCATTATGGAATTACCAAGGTCAGGCTCTGTAAAAGTAGTTGCCGTATACCCGCCTATGGTATAAGTATGAGGAGACGCCATTAGGTGTCCTAATTCGTGAAGAATAATATAGAATTCTGTATTGGCGATACAGCTTCCTTTGTAACGACCATAGAGTTCGCCTAAGAAAGCCAATCCTCGATTGTCTTTGTATTTGGAGAAACCTATACCTACATCATAGTTAGCTTCTCCTATAAGGTTATTAATATCATTGGTGATACGCCCCAATACGGTATTAACCCTAAGGTCATCATAGAGTTCTTTTTCTTTAGTATCACGAATAAGGCGGTCGTCATCAATAAGCTCAAACCGATAACCTAATTCCTGACCGCACACCTCATTAAGCCCAGCCTCTACCTGAGCCATAAAGTTCTTTATACGAGCTCTATCCTCTTGGAATACATTGTGGTAATAGCTATAATCAATGAGCATTGCTAATCGGAAGACCCTCATTACGTTGGTATTATAGAACAGACGGGAGTTTGTTTCTTCTTTATCTGCCAGTGCTACCCTTTGCAAAGTAGTTTTAGGTTGCAAAGAGGCTTCACAATCCCCATTTTCACAGGTAGCACAGCTGATTTTAGTGTCTTCTGAGCTGATTTTTACCCTTCCATTTTCAGTGGAAATGAAATAAGTATGTCCTTTATGCCATATTTCACCTGAAAGGAGTTGCTTATCCATAGAAATACTCCCTGCAAAGGTATCTTTATCATATGCCACAAAGGTACGAAATCCCTTTTTGGTAAATGTATTCTCTCGTTCATACCATTGGAGCGAGATACTTTCTCCATTAGGAGCCGATACACTCCATTGAATAGGTGTTTTTTGAGAGAAAAGTGTAATAACATCACTTATCCTCTCTTGTGCTTTTACTAGCGAAAAACTAATAAATCCTAATAGAATTAGGTAATAACGAATTGTTTTCATTGTTTGTTAAAGTTACAATTTATCAATATGAGTAAAAAGTGGTATTCTATCTTATTTTACATATAAAAAGCCTTTCTTAACTTGTTGCTCAGAGTTGTGATAATACTCTATGATATAGAAATAAGTACCTCTGGGGAGAGCGCTACCTTTTCCTACTACGCTACTAAGGTTAGAATAACCTTTGAACAACTCTCCATTCTCTTGATAATGGTCAGATTTATATACTATCAATCCTATTTCATTGAAGATAATGAGTCGTATAGGCATATTAGCAGTAGTATTTTCTATCTTGAAGTAGTTCATAGAGTCTCCTTCTTGTGAAACTCCATTGTAAATAATGATATCATCAACCTTTGGTATAGGAGCAGGACTAGGTTTAGGTGTTGGCGGTGGTGTTGGAATAGGTGCAGGCTTAGGCTTATTTATAGTAATAATTTGTTTGTGAATAGTTTCATTATTACAAAGGTCTTTTGCTACCCATTGGTAAATGATTTTATTCCCTTCACGAGTTTGAGAAGGTGTAACAGAAGCCACTCCCGAGCATAAATCTTTAGCAGTAAGTACTTTTTGCTCTGGGATACTTTCGCCTTCAATAATAGTAATATTTGTAGGTAATACCCCTTCAAATACAGGTGGAGTATTGTCTTCTATCTTTATTAATTGTTTATGAGATATGGAAGTACCACAATCATCAACGGCTGTATAAGTTCGTTCTATGGTAAGTCTATGCTCACAGGTTTCGAGAGTTCTTTTATCTGAATGAAAGCTATTCTTTAAACCGCATCCTCCTTGGGTTTGTAAGGTTTGAGGGGTAGGAATATCTGAAGCACAAGATATAGTTATGTCTGAAGGTAGAGAAGTACGGATAAACTCAAAAGGTTTTTTAGGTTGTATGTCTGGGTCTATGGTAATGTGTTGTACATACCTTTCCTCATTATGAGAGCTATCTTCTGTAATCCATACTCTTTCGATAACATTTTTCCCATTAATAACCTTAGTAACACTACTTTTTATTACTTGTACAAAGGTGTCACAATTGTCGGTAGCAGTTAGTTCTTCTTGTTGAGGGGCTTCGGCTTCACTTTTTATCACTTTATCGGGTGGGTAAGAGGAGAAAACAGGTTTTTGAGTGTCTCCAACAATAAGTGTTTGTGTATGAGAAACGGGTAGATATCCACTTGCAGACGCTTTCCAAGTACGAACTATTTTGTTTCGTTTATTATCTATCTTAGTAGAAGTTTCAGTAAAGGTAGGTACTATATCATTACTTTCTTTTACTTTCATTTCAGGAGGGTTAGGAAGGTCATTTTTACATTGTATTTCCTTATCTTCGGGCAGTTCTACAAAGGTTAATTTAGGTAATGTCTTTTGTATATATATGTTTTGCACATAAAATCCTTTCTCGGAACCACATTCAGCAGCCCAAGTACGGGTAATAAGTCCATTAGTTTGGCTTTCCTTATAGGTTATGTCTATATTTTTACCATTACAAGAGGCTGTAACATTGGCTTTTGCAGGTATTTGCTCTCCCTCTTTTAGGGTTATATAATTCTGCTTAGGTAGGTTATGAAAGGTAAGATTACTTTGTATAACCTCTATACCAGCTGTCCATCTATGGTCAGAGATATCGAATACTAAGCCGTCAATAACTTCTATCTTCAGTATGCCCAGTCCTGAAACAAAGGCTTCTGGCACAACTGGGTAATGGTCTATTTTACCGATAGGTGTCTGTGGCATTACCACTTCACATTCTCCATCATTTTCTGTTGAAGGGACTAAAATATGCTTGTAAGTCTTTCCAAAATCATCAGACAAGGAGATACGTACTTTACTATCCTTCGGGAAAAAGTTGCTGTCTACACTCCATTTCAGTATAAACTTTTCTCCTGTTTTGTATTGAGGCTTCACCTCAGACGTAATCTTGAAGGGAGTGGCTTCTACTACCTTAAATCGGGTCAAATAAGTGTCGTACAAAGGTGCTTGCTTATTGTCAATAGCAGCTTGAACATCTGGTGCATCACTCACAGCAAGGAGCATATGATACGTTCCTACGTTATCAACAGGGTCAGAAGAGGGAATAAGCGCTCCGTTTCCGTCGCCATACTTCTTCATAAAATATAAATTATGGTCTCGTTGTGGTGGACTAACTATGTATCGAGAGGCTTTATCTGATAATTTATAGTCATACTGCACAGAGGTGTAGTATAATTCCTTTTGTTCTATATCGTTTGCATAGATAGGTATTTTGAAATAAGAGCCTTTAGGTAGTAGATACTCCTCTTGCATCTTGTCTTTGTCAATGGTGGGTGGTGTATTTTGTGCTTTATGAGTAGGTATATGGGGTTTATCTGCTCTCTTGATGTGTTGCTGCATTTCAATGATATTGGCAAGTCCAAGAAAACTAGTTAAGAAAGGCTCATTATAGCTCACTACCGATTGTCCTAACTGTGGTTCTGCTTTTAAAATGACTAAACCATCAGGAATAGAATATGGGTGATTAGCCCCAAAGAGGTGCCCCATCTCGTGCGCTAAGGTAGTTAGCTCTTGGTCGTGTACTAAAACACTTCCTTTCCACCCGTTGATAGCACCTACTGTAGCCGTTAGCCCTGCTAAATTACCATCTACTTTGTTATACGTAGCCCCAGCATCATAGTTTTCTTCCCCAATAAGGTTATTAATGACCTTAGTAACTGTAAGTACATTATATATTTCATTAGCTTTCTTAGGGTCGGTGATGATGAGTCGGTCATCTTTCACCATTTTAAATCGGATACCTACATCTCTAACAAATATTTCATTGAGAAAAGTTTCTATTTCTGCCCAGAAAGCGTGTATTTTATTTATGTTTTTATCAAACTTATCTGATGCATAATCCTTGTAGCTAATCATTACTGCAAGGCGATACTCTCTGAACACTCCATCGGAAAGACTTGGCAAATCATAAGAAGTACTTCTATTAGCTGAGCGAAAGCTACTTTGTCCCCTTTGGGTGGTAGCTGTATGCTGAGAATGTGTGCCACATTTTGCCTTAGAGGTTTTCTTTTGGGTTACTACTAAGTTTCCATCATTAGAAATGTTGAGTTCATACCCATTTTTACCGAATATAGAGCCTATGAAAGTACCTTTATTATCCATAGAAAGTGTACCTACAAGGCTATTATTTCTATACCCAACAAAGGTGCGGATACCTTCTTTATCCATAGAGGTAGAGCGCAAATGCCATTCTACCGGAAGCGCTTCCCCAGAAGGGATAGGTACAGACCACGAAACAACATCGGAGGTAGCGAAAAGCTTAGAAATAGATTTAGCATCTTGTTTTTCTTGTGCAAAAGATGCTGTACATAAAAATAGAGCAAGGATTTTGACAATAAATTTCATTTTATGATAGAATTATTAATAGTTTTGTTCGTTCGTAAAGTATATATAAATCTAAAAATCCCCTTTCTTGATAGAAAGGGGGGAAGGAATAATACCTATAAAATTATTTTTCATTTGTTGTAGAATTCGCAACTTTGTTAGCAGAGCTTTGCACTAAGCGTTGTTTGTTGGCTGTCATTGTGTCTGCTATAAGTTTGTTCAATAATTCTAAGAAAGTAGTATTTTCTTTAGAATTATGAAGCAAGTAGCTTGCAGAAGCAAAACGAGCTAACAATCGATACCAAGCAGAAGCCTCTTTACGAATCTTCTTCGTATTTATTTTTGCATTAGAAGTTTGTGTAGCGGCTCTACTGTCTATTAATTTTTGGCATTGTTCGTTATATTTTTCAAGTGAGGCTAAGGCTTCCGATAGCCCTAAAGTGTCAATATGCTTCTTATTCCCTTCTTTATTGAGGTCTTTAAGTAAAGCACTAATGGTCTGAGACTTCTGTCTAGCAGGTAAAGACTGTATTCCTGAGAAGTTTTTACTAACTATTTGTAGGGCGTTAGCCGCTTCCTTTCTTGTTTCTATAACATTTCTCTTCTCATTTCTGAAAGTTGTTAGTAAAAACACTACCAATTTACCACGTTCTTTGTCTAAATGGTTGATGTTTGTTGTTTCCTCGTTTTGTCTGTTTTGTCTGCTGGCTTCAGTAAGGTCTTCTAGGCACTTGCGAAGCTCGTTAAGTATAGAGGCTTGTACTCCCAGCTTCTCGGGAGTGGCTTCCTCTACCATTGTTAGCATAGATTTGATAAACTGAGCAAACTCATCATTGTTTAGCTTCTCTAAACGAATGGGGTTAATGTCTAAATATTTTTCCATAAACTACTAATTTTTGATATTAAAGTATTTCACACCACAAAAATAACATTATTTATTGATATAACCAAATAATTTATAGTGAAATTATTGTATTTTTACATCTATTTATCTATATACAAAAATATAAGATAAATATATTTTCATCAATAAAAAGGTAAGTTATATATTTGAGCTTACATTTTTACTCATCATAAGGTATAAGAAACATATTTGTTCTTGTTGTTTTGTAAATAATGAACTGTTAGTAACACCTTTGTGCTTGTACTTTTTGTTATTTGTAAGTATAGGAAACACCTTGTTGCTTGTTGTTTTTGTATATTGAATAAGTAAGCAACACCTTTGTTCTTCTATTTTTGTGTATATGAAAGGGGTTTATTCTATATATAGAAATCCTTTTTTAGTGTGTAAAGTATTGTTTTTATAATATTTCATAATGTAGAAATATGTTCCGTGTAGAGGTGTTCCGCTACTGAAAACATTTTTTACATTAGAAAATCCTCTGAAAATATTGTTTCCTTCTTGGTAATGGTCAGAGAAATATACTTCTAATCCTATTTCATTAAATATCCGAATAGAAATAGGGGTGTTTTCATCTGTATTCTCTACCTTAAAGTAGTTTCTATCATTATTCTCTAATGATATTCCATTATAAACAATAACCTCTGAGGGGTTTTCTCCCTTGTTATCCTGTGTTTTAGGCGGAGTAGGAGGGGTAGTATTATCTTTAGGCTCAGTATTTTGGTTTCCTGTATTAGGTTTAGTATGGTCGTCTTTTGGTTTTTCAATAGGCGGATTAGGTTTTACTACGGGTGGTTTTTCTTTTATCGTAATGGTTTGTGTATGAGATATAGTGTTGTTACACTTGTCTGAAGCTGTCCATTTATATAGATATTGGGTTGTTTTACCATTCTTTTGTACTATTTCTTGGTTGAATGATACCGATACATTCTCATCACAGTTATCAGAAGCGTTAAGTTGTACAGGAGTCGGAATTTTTTCATCCTCAAAAATAGTTGTATCTTTGGGTAATTCACCTATAAAATTAGGTAGAATATCATCAACTACGTGTATAGTTTGCTCATAAGTAATGGTTTCTTTATTGTCCTGAGCTTTATAAATACGCTTAATGGTATAAGTATTCTCACATTTCCTGTCTGAAATAATATCTTCGTTAGATAAAATAGGTTTAGACAGCCCTCCTGTGGTTTTCACTTGTGCTGGAAGTGGTATCAACTTAGTGCAATGTACAGTTATTTCTTTCTGAGGGAGTGTGCTTTCAATGAATGTAAGGGGTTTTATAGCCTCTTTTAGGATTAATATAATTTGTGTATGTGTAGTTCTATTCCCGCAAGTATCTTCAGCAGTGAAAGTTCGCTCTATGGCTACATTAGGAGCATATTTCTCAGTATTGGTAACATCTTTATAAGTTATATTTGGGGTAGAGCAACCACCTGTTGTTTGTGGTAAAATAGCCTGAGGAATATTAGCATTATCTTGTAGTGTGATGTCTTTGGGTAAAGTATTGGGTATAAACTGCAAAGGTTCTGCTAATTTTTGGTCTTTTTCTACCATAAAACCACCTTGTTTATAAGGAGATAGGCAAGATAAAGCATAAGCCAAACCATCAATAACCTCTATTTTGATTATTCCTTGTCCTTTTTGTTTTCCAAAATGTCCCCTTGTAGTACCAATAGATACGTTGGGCATTGTTATTTCACAGCTTCCATTGTTAGGGACATTGTCTTTTATTACGTATTTATAAGACTTACCAGAGTCGTCAGATAGGAGAATACGAACTTTGCTATCCTCCCCAAAGATATTTTTATCAACGTCCCAATGTAAAGTAAGCTTTTCACCAGCCTTGTAAGTCCTATTTCTACTATAATCTCCATTATCAAAGTCTTTCATAACAAAAGGAGTACCCTGTACTATATTCAATTTGGTCTCAAAAACGTCATATTTTACAAGGTGGTTAGGGTCTTTTGGGTTGTGGTCTGCGGCTGCCAACCAAAAGGAAAATGAGCCAGGTTTATAATAATTAATAATCTCAGGGGTTCTGGTTGTATATTCAGCAGACACAAAGGTATTGCGTTCGCTTTCTACCCATTCTTCTTGGTATCGGATACAATTGTTTTCATTCCCTTTATAGGTAAGAAATCGAGCGTTACCCTCTCCATAAAAGTCTCTGTCGGCAGGGTGAGCCATATAAGTAATAAGGTCATCCTCTTGGTCAGAGGCTTCAATATAGAATTGAAAGAAGGAACTAGCAGGTATCGTGTATTCTTTTTTAAGTTTAGCTGTTTGTATCTTAGGAGGTTTATTATTACTCTTTACCCCGAACACAATGTTAGAGTATCCTTCTACCTGTTTTCCCTCTTTGTGGGTACGTTCCCTATCTGTATAATAGGCTAAACTGTTGCCCAAAACTTTACGAATAGTGTGCAGACTGGTAAGCGAGAAGAAGTCACGTGGGCTCCCATAACTCATAATGGATTGTCCGCTACCAACTTCTGTTTTCTCTGTATAACTACCTATCCTATTACTAAAGGTATGTTCTGCCCCAAACATATGTCCTATCTCGTGAGCTATCGTAGAAGCAACAGGACGCGCTGTAGCATTGGCTTTGGTGTGTTCTTCATAGGCAGAATAAGCAGCAGCTACACCATTATATTTCTCTCTAAATACAGTAATAATAACAGCTAAATCATATTTTGCCTTGTCATACCGTTTGTTAAACTCAATGGTTCCATATGTTGTTATCTGTTCTGATTTTTGATAATTGAAGAGAGCCTCTTTTTGGGTCTTGAAAATAAGAGCATCATCATTGATTACTTCAAAGCGTATTCCTACATCATTAGTATAAAGCTCGTTGAGGGCAGTTTCCGTATTCGACCAGAATTTTTTAACAGCTTCGACACTATTGTTAAAGTGACTTCTAGCCCCGAAGTAACTGTAATCAACAGGTAAAGCAAGACGATAAATTCTAAACACACCATCAGTATGTATTATACTATTGGGATAAAGGAGGTTATGAGGTTCAGGTTGTAGAATTTGGTCTTTTGCAAATAGGCTTCTTGAAGAAATTTGGCTATTTTTTGAGGTTGTTTCTGCTCCACAAGGGGCTTGTTTGACATTTTCTATAGTAATGAAGCCTTGGCTAGAAGTGTTGATAGTGTAAGTCTGATTATTGTAGAATATTTCACCATTTAGGCTTTGCTTATCAAAAGTTATTATCCCTACAAATTGGTTTTGATAATATCCTACAAATGAATTTAGACCATTTTTAGAAAAGGAATTCAGGCGTTTCTGCCATTGAATAAGAAGATTTTTTTTGTTAGGAAGTTGTATTTCCCATTCAGTAGAAGAATTTGTAAAATGAGAAATAACTTCCTGTGCTTTTTCTTGTGCATTTACTATGTAAAAGCTAAAAAAAAGCCATACAGAAAAGTAAAAATATTTCATTTTATCAATGATTAAAATATAAAGACAAAGGTACTAAA
>CALFOY010000329.1 GCA_937919265.1 uncultured Capnocytophaga sp.
ATTCCTCTGTAATAGTTGTCATTACAGTAGCAGGAACTCCTTTAGGTAACGCATTAGGGCTTGAATAAAACCATATAAACAATTCTTCCATATTTCTGACAATCTTTATTTGTTTTTACAATAGAGACGAGCTACAAGCTTACTAGTTTACGCTCCAAGTAATCCAAGTTTTTCAATTGCTCATAATCAGGGTATAGTATCTTAAAGTCGTTGTATAATTTCTGCTTTACAGCTTCTATTTTATGCAGTAATTTTTTGATGGTGAACAACGACTTTTTTTGTCCATTGAATAGGATACGAACATACTCTTCATCCTCTCTTCTGAGTGAAAAATGATAATCATCATACACACTAAATACTTCATTTTTTGTTTCTTCTCCCGAAGCTATTTCCCTTAGATTATCAGCAAAAACAATGAAGAATTTAAGCAAATCAGCCTGAAAATGAAAAAGAGTTTTATCATCATTTAAAATTAAAACCTCTCCCCATAGCATTTTCTCAACGATTTCAGATTTAGAAAAATGATAGTATTTTTCCTTTCTTACTTTTTTATATATTTCTAAATCAATCTGATATTGGATTATTATATTACCTTTTTTCATAGTCATTTAGTTTTCTCAAAAGTGCTATCTTTCACGAAGGGCTTTTGTATTCTGCTGATTAGAAAGGTATTGAATATTTAACAACACATCTGGAACATTCTCCATTATAACAATGATTCTATATACAGAATTTATCCGTGAAAACTACAGAGTTACGTTTAGTTGTTATATCATTCTCTCCGTGAAAATCTGTGAAATCTGTGGGAGAAAAAATATAATTTTGCTTACATCGAACTCACATTAATTGTTATCTATCAGCATTTTACAATTCATCACCAGCGTGGTGATGAATTGAGGTTTCTAATTGGGGCTGGTTTATTCCTCTATGAGATAATACTTTTCAAGGTCTCTGTTTTACTGCCTGTAGCAATAAGAGCATCATGATGATTAATAGCTATAAGCCATTCGTATTTCTTAGAAACAAAATAAAACTCATCATAATGATGAAGTTCTCCTATAAGTGGGAGTACTGGAGTTATTCTCCCTTCATAAAACCAAAACTTATGATTCTGAGATTCCGTAAAGATAAAGAATATCTCTTCCTGTGCATCAATAAGTTCAGTAAGATAATTTTCAGGATTATGGGGCGGAACAAAAGCAACCGCTTCTTGAGAGAAATCCTCCCAAAGCCAATAGTACCTACCTCTTTGATGCTTACAGAATGTCTTATAAATCTGAGTCTCTACAGCTTTCCATTCTTCTATTCCTAATGGGCGAAAATCCTCTGAAGAAATCTGCAATTGAACCACTAATTGTGCTATTTCTGTTCTAAGACTTGTCCAGGTTCGTTTTTTCTTTGCCATCAGTCATTTCATTTGTTTGTTTTTGAATGAGTTGAATTATATAATTACCTCTGCCAAACTGCCTTTTTTGGTAGCATTCAGTCTCTGACTTCTGACCACTGACTACTGATCCAAACCGCTAAACAAATCGGGTTGTATCACCTCTGGCGCTGGGGTTTCATCCTCTTCGGTAGGGGTTTCCTCCTCTTGGGGTTCTTCGTATGGAAGTGGCTCCAAGGGGACAATCTCCTTGATACGCTCAGTAGAGAGCTGGTTGCCAATGGCTTTGATACCCTTGATAGCGATAAACTCTTCTATATTAACTATTTGGTTTTCAGCACGCTCTCTGCCTGTCTTGGTAAATACTACCTCGGCCATAGGACGCCACTGGGTGGAGACAAAGAGCAGCTGAGACTTAGGATGGTCGGAGATGACCAGTTCCTCTCGGTTAGGATTTTCCACCAAGAAGCGTTTGATAAAATAGCGTTCCTTTTCCCCTTCGTAATGGATTACTGAAATGGGCTTTTCAGGGTTCCACTTCTCTATAATCAGCAGGTTCGGGTCAAAGTGTAGGGAGAGGTCAGGGATTACCGTCTTGACGATGGCATCCTTGCTGATAAGTAGCAACCTATCCTCACCCTTGAAGGAGCCGAGTAGCTCTCCACGCCCCTCGGTATTGAGACGGTGTACGATAGGGTCGTACCATATCTTGCGTGGCTTGAGGGTAGAAACGCCTTTTTCCTTGAGCTCTATACGCTTGATGGCGTATTTGGTTACGATGTTTCCACGAGAGGCTCTTCCTTTGATAAGGATATCGGCGAAATTGATATCCCATTTGAGCTTCTTCACGCTACCTGCTTGGCGAAGTATGACAGAAATCACCTCTGCTTCTCCATTGGGGTTAGCCGAGAAATACAGTACTTGGGAGTCCTTATGAGGTTCTACCACATCGTATTCCTTGTCTCGGATAATTCCTGTAACGGTAAAGCGCTTGATATAGGAGATCTTATCATTCCCGTTGCGGTATACCAAATTGTATACTGTACGGGTGTCATTCTTCTTAAATACCCCTACATGAACAATATTCTTGCCTATATAGCTCTTTTCGGT
>CALFOY010000330.1 GCA_937919265.1 uncultured Capnocytophaga sp.
CAGAAGCAACGAGTATCGGCAAGGCATACCACCCATTGGTTTTCTCGTTGCAGAAGACAAGCGTTATTCACAGCTACATTTCCTTGCTCAAAAGTATTTGTTTTAAAATAGCACTGAGCAGGGTTATAGTTCAAGGCTTCTAAAGCTTGTAACAACTCTTTGAATGTGGGAATAGGGAGTTGTTCTTTTATCTGGGCTAAAAGTTGTTGCCTTTTCATCCTTTCTTGTTTGTTTTTCTTGGAAAACCAAATGAGTATAAACGCCCAAGCCAAAACAGCTATTAATAGAGGGGCAAGTATATTGTAATTCACAAGAGCATTCCACATAGGCTTTTAGGTTTATTCAGATATAATGAACAAAATTGAGGCTATTCTGAGGGTGATTTTGTTATTGTCTTCTTGTTTTTAACGAGTGTCGTAATTCCTAATACAAAAAATAATACCAAAGAAAGTACCACAAAGATACATTTCATAAGAGAAAAATAGGGCGCTAAGGTCTCTATCCATAAGTTTTCAGGATAGTGTGTGAGCATTGTAATGGTACTAAAATTTTCTAAATAATCAGAAATACCTCCTATTATTGGAAAATATGATAAGAAAAGGAGCTTTCTTTGGCTGAGTTTTTCTAAAAAGAAACGTATCAGTTGATAGTAGGTAATAGCAAACAGACCGGGATATATCATATCCACAGGAATTTGTCGGTATAAATAGAAATGGCGACCTTCTTCACCTAAACGCCTAAATAGCTCTTGAATGTAAGTAGCATCATAAAACGGAGGAACATCTAAAATATCCATTCCTCCAGCCATTGCTTTAAGAGCAGGTACGGTTACCAACATCAAATAGGCATATACTGAAGTAGTAATGATAAAAAGTATCCAAAGTTTTTTCTTTTTCATTTCTAATTAATTTTTGTTGTTTTTCTAAATTATCACGGATATTCCCAATCCTAAGAAAGATTACGGAGTTTACACCCCTAACGCTTCTTTTTCCTTCTTCGGTATTTTGGCGAGTACTTGTTCATAAGAGTGCTGTACCATTTCTTTGATAAGGACTTCGGGAAGACTCTCTAAAAGCACGGTATTCCAATGTTTTTTATTCAGGTGATAGCCTGCTACAATCTTATCGAGGTATTGCTCGCGGAGTTCTATCGCACGATCAGGTTCGCATTTGAGGCTAACACTCATAGGCACGCGGTTTAGGTTTATCAGTGCAAAGATACGATTTGCTATACGGAAGACCAAAAAGTCCTCCCCGAAAGGCATATCCTCAGTAGTGTGAGGTAAAGTTAAGCAAAAATCTCTAAAGGTTTCTATGTTCATTTCTTTCGAATGTTATATAATTCTCCGCCACTATCACTGTCTTTATAAATCAAGACCCTATCGCCCCAAAGGTCTTTTATTTGTATTATTTTCCGTGAGCTTTTGGTGTTCCATTTAAATTGGATAGAGTCATTGCCTATCTTAAAAGTATAGTATTTATAGCCGTAAGGATAAAACCAAAATGCAAAATGATTTCCTCCGCCCTGATTCCCCAAAACTACCTGATCAAATGAGTACAAATTATTGGTGATTTTATTATCTACTAAATTATAGCTTGGTGTTTGGGTATATTCTATTTCATAAAAAGTATTGTATTTATAATCTTCCGTAAAATATTCGCCTTTGCTTCCTATGCACACAATAGACGTGAAACCTACAGGAATTATTTTTTGTATTACACCTAATTGCTCGTCAATATATTGTCTGCCTATCTTTCTAATAGCTTCTAAATCATATTTTCCATTCTTATCTTTTGGAATAGAGTAGTTTTTAATAATACTATCGTGGCCTAAATACTGTAATTCCTTTACTTTTTCAGCTTTTGTCCAAGGATAAGTGTATTTATAGATAATATCCTTATATTTTTCGCCTATGACCTTGTCATAAAATGTTTTATTTCCCTGAAAAACACCTTTAGCATTTATCTTTTGTTTGATTTTAAAGTTTTTATCAAGTAAAAACCAATCGTATTCTTTGTTTAAATATATAAAATCGTCAGTTGGGTCGTAGATAATCCTATCAGAGCTCATAACATCTTCTTCAGTAAGTAGTGTATCTACTATAAAAAGATTTTTGTCAAAGCCGTTAAACTCAGGAATCTCAGGGTGCTTGTCTTTCCCTGGTACTTCATAACCGCAACTGCTATATAAAAATAGTATTGCTAATAAAATTACTGTTTTCATATGTGAATTATTGTTTTATTCTGGTTATCTTTCGCTGAAAGCTTAAACAGATTTCTTCTATTGATGTTTGCTTAGTATTAAACACGAACTAGGAGAATCGCACCAGTAGGGGATAAATCTATTAATGAGCCAATTGGCAAATTAGCTAATTGCCAAATTACTCTTCACCATCTTGTATTTCTTCCTTTCTCCTTCAACAGTGGCTACTACTTTAAAACCGAGTTTTGTATAAAGACCTTTAGCTATGGAGTTGTCATCAAATACATTTAGGC
>CALFOY010000331.1 GCA_937919265.1 uncultured Capnocytophaga sp.
ATAATATATCATATCACATTACTCAAGAAGGTTTTTTTACACAATTCAGGGTTTTAGCAAATCATAAAAATACTTCTTCTTCAAGTAAAGAAGATTTGGAATATTCTGAATTTAATTTCTTTGTTGAAAAAGATAATACAATATTATTAATGGGAGATTGAAAAGTCTCCCATTTTTTATTGCTTTATTTTTTTGAATTTTTTGTTTTATTTTATAATTTATTCTTTCCTAAAAAGTTTGTAGCCAAAGTAGTAAAGAGTACAACACTTATAGAACTAATAGGCATTAAGATAGCCGCTACTACAGGTTCCAATTTTCCGCTTATAGCAAAACCTAATCCAATACAATTATAACAAAGTGAAATAATGAAACTCCATTTGATAATGTATAGAGACTGCTTACTCAATTGAATAAATTTATCTAATTTGTGGAGTTTCTCAGCGTCCATAATACCATCACAAGCAGGGGAGAAGATATTTATATTTTCAGAAACTGAAAAACCTATATCACTCTGTTTTAGCGCTCCAGCATCATTAAGTCCATCTCCTATCATCAGTACTTTTTTATTTTTTTCTTGTAGTGAATTAATGAATGCTAATTTATCATTTGGAGATTGATTAAAATAGACTTCTGTATTCTTGGGTAACCATCGGGATAGATTTTCTCTTTCACTTTCATTATCTCCTGAAAGTATGAATAAATCATACCTTTCAGATAATGAATAAAATAATTCTTTTATTCCTTTTCTATATTCATTTTCGAATATATATTTCCCTTTATATACATCATTAATAGAAATATATACAGATGTCTCTAAATGATTAGGTTTAGAAGTAACGAATGATGAAGAACCTATTTTCATTCGTATATCTCCATAAGTAGATATAATACCTTTTCCATTAATTTCATTAAAACTTTCTATTTTTATGTTTCCAATTTGCGGAATAGAATTATATATTTGTCTGCTTAGAGTATGGTTAGAGTTTCGTAATGAATTTTTTAGTAATATCATTTCCTCATCAGAAAGCTTTTCTCCTTCATATCTCAACTTATTTTCAGAAGAAGTAGTTATTGTTCCTGTTTTATCAAAGATAATTGTGTCTATTTTTTCCATTTGCTCAATTACTTTGGTATTTTTCAGATATAATTTATACTTACCAAAAATTCTAAGCATATTTCCTAATGCAAAAGGAGCAGAAACTGCAAGGGCGCAAGGGCAAGCTATAATCAATATAGCTGTAAAAATATTGAATGCGTCTTTTATATTTCCAAACTGTAACCAGTATAATAGAGAAGCAAAAGCCACTAAAAGGATAATAATAGTAAAATATTTACTTATCTTATCCGTTAATGTTTTTACTCCTTGAAATTTATCTTTATCAAAAACTTCATTACTCCAAAGTTGGGTTAAATAGCTTTGTGATACATTCTTGATAGCTTCTACCTCAATCGCTAGTCCTTTCTGTTTTCCTCCTGCAAATAATTTATCTCCATTTTGTTTTTCTATAGATTTTGATTCTCCAGTAACAAAACTATAATCGATTTGTGCTTCTCCTTTTACTAAAATACAATCTACAGGAATAAGTTCTTCATTTCTGATGAGTAATCTGTCACCTTCTTCAATGTCATATACTTGTATGCTTTCTTCTGTATTATCTTTCTTTATTCTTGTAATACCTATAGGAAAATAACTTTTATAATCTCTTTCAAAAGATAAAAAACTATAAGTTCTCTGTTGGAAAAACTTACCGATAAGTAATAAAAAAACTAAGCTATTTAGACTATCAAAAAAACCTTGTCCTGAATCTGTAATGATATCATAACTACTCCTGATGAACATAGCTAAAATACCTAAAGCAAGGGGTATATCTATATTAAGAATCTTACTTCTTATTCCTTTATATGCAGAAATAAAATAGTCAGAAGCAGAATAAAAAAGTACAGGTAATGTGAGGGCAAACATTAACCATCTGAAAAAATGTTTATATTGGTTGAACCAAAATTCATCACTTTCAAAAAAACCAGGGAAAGAAAGTAACATTACATTACCAAATCCAAAACCAGCAACTCCAAGTTTATATAAAAGTTGCTTCATTTGTTTATTTGTTTCTTTCTTTTGATAATCATCTAAACTAATATACGGAGCATAACCAATATAAGAAAGAAGTAAAGCTAATTCTTTCAAAGATATTTGCTCAGTATTATAAGTTATTCTCGCTGTTTTTTTAGGAAAATTCACTAAAGAATGAATAACTCCCTTGTGCAATTTTTGTAAATTTTCAAGTACCCAGATACAAGAGCTACAATGTATATGTGGTATATATAAAGATACAATTTGTATGTTTTCATTATCAAACTCTAATAATTTTTCTTTTATCTTATCATTATCTAAAAAATCATATTTCTGAGCAGTAAATTCAGGACGACTACCAGGTGATTTTTCATATTTATAATAATTATCTAAATTATTTTCTGAAAGGATTTCATAAACTGTCTTGCAACCTAAACAACAAAAATGTTTATCTTCTACTGATATAGGATTATCAGTATCACATTCATTTCCACAATGATAACAAGTAGTATTATCTATTTTCATTATAAATTTTATTATATAAAAAAATGATTTTTGTTGCAAAAATACGAAAAAATATTTATCTTTGTACAAAATTTAAAACTAATTTCATAACTAATGGAAACAGAAAGGAAAGAACAATATCGACAAGGGATTTTTAGAACTTTAAAAACTCACTTGATAGAAAAAATGTCAGAACTTGGTACACCAATGACATTTAAGAAAGGTAAAGTTATTTTTGAGGAAGGGGAATATCTTGCAGGTGTTTTCTTTGTAGAAAGTGGAGTTTGCAAATTGTCTAAACTAAGTTCCAATGGAAGAAACCAAATAGTAAGATTCGTGAAAGAAGGTAGCGCATTGGGACAGAGAAGTGTAGTTAGCCAAGAGCCTGTAAATTTGACAGCAACAGTAATCAAAGATATGTCTGTATGTTTTATTCCTAAAGAATATATTTTAGATTCATTTATTGATAATCCTAAATTTTCTATGGAATTAATCAAAGACCTTTGTAATGAATTGAGAAAAGCAGATAATTTTATAGCTGATATGTCTCAGAAAACTGTAAGGCAAAGGCTTGCCGATGCTTTGATTTATCTAAATGATACTTTTGGATTGGACAAAGATAATTATATAGATATGCCTTTATCAAGAGAAGAGTTAGGAAACTTCGTAGGGACAGCAACAGAATCTTTAATACGTTCAATGTCTTCTCTCACAAAAGAAAAAATAATAAGAACACAAGGAAGAACTATTCGCATCCTTAAATATGATGAATTAAAGAGAATAGCAAAAGGAGAGTAGTATAACTTTTATTGGAATGTGTAAAAATATTTTACAAATGATTTTCCAATCATTGGAAAGTGATAAAGTAAAAATAAAATAACTTTCTAATAATTAT
>CALFOY010000332.1 GCA_937919265.1 uncultured Capnocytophaga sp.
AGGTTGCGGTTGCTATCAGCCAAGATAGGGTAAGTAACACCCTCAATACCACCGTTGTTTTTAGGGGTATTTAGCCAAGCGAAGTGTACTTCAGCAGTATCGCAAGAAGCGCCGATAACCTTCACGTTGCGTTTTTCAAATTCAGCCAAAGCCTCTTGAAAAGCGTGTAGCTCAGTAGGGCATACGAAAGTAAAGTCTTTAGGATACCAGAAAAGGAGTACTTTCTTTTTGTTGTTTACGGCTTCGTTAAGCACGTTTATTTTGAATGTGTCCCCAAGGTCGCTCATAGCGTTAACCTCAATGTTAGGGAATTTTTTTCCTACGAATGACATATTTATGATGTTTTATGGTTTATTTTTCTGGCGGCAAAATTACTATCATTTTTTATTGAAGAAATAGTTTTCTAATTGAAAGAATTTATAAAGCAATAAGTTTTGCTGATTTATAACAAAACTTATTGCTTTTAGTAATGATACCATTACCATTTGGTATCACCTCCATATATTCTCATAGTGCTGCGATTACCTTCTTTTAGTATAAAGCCATCTTTTCTTAAGAGGGGGTATAGATCCCACTTATGAGCTTCTCCATACAGCAATATAATTTTTTTATCAGTAGATTTTTTGATGAAATCAAATAAATATTCATCTCTATAATAGCGCGTTAGTAAGTATTTGTATTGTTTGTAGTTGGCACAAGTATACTTAGCATTCATAGGCGTAGCATAATCGCAACTATCTAAGGCAATCTTTACTTTCTCTTCGGTTTCTATAAGGTGTATAAGGTCTTTAAAATTAGTATCAGCACGAGTATCACCTTTTATAATACCAGTATTTTCTTTAGTCTGCGCTACAAACTTCTTATAAAACTTCGGGGTAGATTTATTTTTTTCGTCGTCATAACCACCAGAGATATTTATGCATAATATTTTGCGTACTTTCATCATAATAGTATCTTGTTCTTGCTTAGTTTCTCCTCCTGTTTCTACGCCTTCGTAGTAGATAGCATATCCTTGTTGGCGTTTTTCAGTTATAAACTGTTTTACTTTGTCGTAATATTCTTGCCTTGCGACGTGAATCATCGGGATATGGATAATTTCGCGATCTTCTTTTACCCATACGCTTTTTTTCTTCATAGGGTCTTTTTTGTTGTAGAATGTAATAAAAGCTCTTGTACAAGAACTTACTGAAAAGGCAATGAGCAGTATTGCTCCCATTTTTTTTAATAGCTGTTTCATATGCGTTAAAATTTAATATATTGCACGGCAAATATAGTAGGCACGAGCTACAAGCTCGCGCCAGCAGGGGGGTTGTTCGTTATGTCCTTTATGGGTATCTGCAGTATCAGTGATGATTTGTGGCATAATATCTTAACTAAATAGTCAACTTTTTTTCTTTTACGTTTATTCTTTTCACTATTTTTCAAAGGAGGAAGTGTAGGCATATCCTTAGCATTTTCATTATACCGTTCGTACTCTTTACGAGTGTACTTTCCTGTTTTGCAGTTAAATATATATTCGTAATAAGTATCTATCAATATATCTATTCTTTCTTTAAAAACGATAACAGCTACCTTTCTGTTATTATTCTTAAACTCAATATATAATTTATTCCTATCTCTATTTTTTCCTGTAAGAATGTCGATAACTCCATCTTTATGTAATACATCTAAAATAGCGTTAAATCTCCATTTTCCTAATTTAGCCTCTTCATCAACTTGAGTTTCTTTACCATTCTCATCAAAGTAATGCCATATTCCTATTTTTACTTTTATTTCCATGCTTGCATATTTACCATAGGCTTTAAGATTACCATTTCCATAATAATCATAAAAACAATGATAATAGGCAGGTAAGGGAGGAATTACATCATAAAAGGTATAGTTCTCTCCTCCACACATAGGGCGGAAAGAAGATCCATCTTTTAATTTGTAATAATCTCCATATTTAGGATCTTTCTCGAAATCTTTGTACCTTGTATTCCATAGGTTAAAATCAAATTTTTCGAACATAATTGTATCTTTTAAAGAATTTTTATTTTCTTGTGCCATCATATGATTTATTGTTAATACTACAATGTATAATAATATTTTCCTCATAAGAGATTTATTTTGAAGCTGTTTAAACTTATTTCTATAATAAAGTAAAAGTTCCCGAAAATTAGTAATTTTGTGTTTGAAAAAAAAGAACACCAAAATTCAGGAACTTTAGGCAAAGATACAATAAATAATTGGATTATTCCCTTTTTAAGTGTAGTAAAAAGAGCCTAATCCCCGAAATGGAGAGCAACCAGATGTTTATTTTGATAAAGAATTGTACAAAAATAGGTTTAAAATTGAACAAGCAAATGGTTCTTTATCTTAACCCTATCACTATATAAAGAATCTATTAAAGTAATTGTATTATTCTCAACAAACATATATAACTTTCCTTTTTCCTTATCATATTGAAGACGAAATGTATCCTTAGCACTTCCAAAAGGTTCCATATTTACATAATACGAAAGTATTGTATCTTTTTGAATTATTTTTGAAACATACCATTCACTAGGTTCCATAACATTCCAACCATCAATGAGCATTGTATCTGTAAATACAATTTTCTGCATCTCAAAATCACCTTCAAACTGAGGATATTTTTTTAATATTAGAGTTCCTGTTTTATCTTTCTCTAAGTAATAAAACTTTTTACCTGCAAGAGGATTATTTAGTCTCTCTACTATTGTGTCATTTATTGTATCATTGACATTGCCCTCTTTATTATTATTGTTACAAGCAAACAACAATAAACACGCTGAAATGATTTTGCTACTCGTCTTCATAAGTATGATACTTTAGTCCAGAATCTTTAACTTTTTCCTTTTCAATATAAACATCTGGGTCATCTTCTATTACATCATTTGTTATAGAAAAATATTTATCTTTTCTTTTGATATGATAAGTATATCTATTGCTGTATATGTTACCCCACTCATATAATTTTGGGTCATCCTCATACTGAGACTCTTCCCCTATATGTATGTTTACTACCCCTGAAATAGTATCTATTTTATTGATTTTTAAAAGAAACCAATCCATCGATATTTTATCTATCAAAAGATTGTCTCTAATCTCTACATAACTAAAAGTGTCTATTTCAAGCCTTTTATGGTCTTCATTAAAGAGAACACGATAATATAACTTTGTGAGGTTATACTTAGTTTCTTTGGGTATAGAATTTTTGGTTAAGCCATTTGTAATTTCTTTTTCTATTGAATGAGTGGTTTCATTATGCTTATTTCTGTTTTGGCAGGATATTATAGCGATTACAACAAATAGCAGTATAATTCTTTTCATAGTTTCTTTAGTTTATCTAATGTTATTAATCCTTCTTTATTCATTTTTTTGATTAATTATCATCAAGTTTTACTTTAACGTTCTTTATCTTAACCCTATCACTATATAAAGAATCTATTAAAGTAATTGTATTA
>CALFOY010000333.1 GCA_937919265.1 uncultured Capnocytophaga sp.
TTTTAATAGAAATTAATTATGAGATTATCAAAACCAGTATTTTATATAGCTTCTGCCTTAGTTTTGGCAAGCTGTGGAGGTGCTTCAAAAATTGCTAAATTACCTTTAGAGACTACAAGTGGAGTATTCATTCCTAAACCCCCTGAAAGACCAACAGAAGATGAGTTAAAAACGTGGCCTCATCAAGATCTTCTTACTACAGGCTATCCTGGTATTAGCCTTCAAAAAGCTTATGATATTTTGAAAGGAAGAAAATCTGAAAAAGTAATAGTTGGAGTTATAGATTCAGGAATTGATATCAATCACGAAGATTTGAAATCTGTTATTTGGACAAACCCAAAAGAAATACCTGGTAATGGAATAGATGATGATAAAAATGGTTATGTTGATGATATTCACGGTTGGAATTTCTTGGGAGATATAGCTGAAGAAAACTTAGAATTTGTACGTATTATCAAATCTGGAAATACTTCAAATCCTGACTATCAAAGAGCTTTAGAAAAATATGAACAAGAAGTAAAAGATGCTAATGAAAGCTTAGAATATTACGGACAATTAGAACAAGCTATTGTAAAAGCGGATCAATTTATTAAAAATAAATTAGGTAAAAGTACTTATACAATAGAAGATCTTCAAAATATTGCAGCTTCTGCTTCTGATAGAGAGTCTCAAGATGCAGTAAGACTTACAGGGTTTTTAATTGATAGATTTGGTAGTGTAGAAGAAGGAAAAACTGAACTTAGCGAGGGTAAAAAACACTATGAAACTAAATTGAAATTCCATTTAAATAAAGATGCTAATTTCAGAGCAGTATTAAAAGATAATCCTAATGATATTAATGATAGAAGCTATGGAAATAACAATGTAATAGGTCCTGTTTTAGAAGGTTCATTACATGGAACTCACGTAGCTGGAATTATAGGAGCTGTTAGAAATAATGGAATAGGAATGGATGGTGTAGCTGATAATGTGGCTATTATGGCTGTTCGTGCTGTACCAGATGGAGATGAAAATGATAAAGACGTAGCACTTGCTATACGTTATGCTGTTGATAATGGCGCTAAGGTTATTAATACAAGTTTTGGTAAAGCTTTTTCTCCTAATAAACAATGGGTTTATGACGCTATAAAATATGCAGCTTCAAAAGATGTTTTAATTGTAAATGCAGCAGGTAATGATTCTAAAAATATCGATGTGAAATTAACATTCCCTGATGATAATGTTAATGGTGTAGAATATGTTGATAATATGATTACAATAGGAGCATTAAATTATGATTATTCAGAGAAATTGATTGCTGATTTTTCTAATTACGGAAAAAATAATGTTGATATTTTCTCTCCTGGGGTAAAAATATACTCAACAGTTCCTGGTAATAAATATAAATTTTTACAAGGAACCTCAATGGCTTCTCCTGAAGTAGCAGGTATAGCAGCTTTGATTCGTTCTTATTTCCCTAAATTGAAAGCATCAGAAGTGAAACAAATTCTTATGGAATCAGGAGTTGTTCCTTATGTAGGCCAAGTTATTGTTGGTGAAGAACAAAAAGATAGAATACCTTTCAGTAATGCTTCAAAATCTGGAAGAATAGTAAATGCTTACAATGCAGTTATTTTGGCAGCTAAAAAAAGTAAGTAATTATAAAAAATAACATAATAAAAAACCTCACTTTTTTGAGTGAGGTTTTATTTTTATAGAAATATAAACTATTGATTTATAAAGTATTATTCTTTTGTTTGTTAAATAAATATTAAAATAAAATTAAATAATTAGGGTATTGATTGTAAAATTTTTACTTTTGTACCCAAACATAATTTTCTATGGAAGAAAAAGTAACGCCTTATAAAGATTCAGAAAAAGGAAAAAAAGAACAAGTGCAAGGAATGTTTGATAGTATTTCAAACTCATATGATGACCTTAATAGGGTAATGACAATGCG
Source organism: uncultured Capnocytophaga sp. (assembly GCA_937919265.1). Taxonomy (GTDB): domain Bacteria; phylum Bacteroidota; class Bacteroidia; order Flavobacteriales; family Flavobacteriaceae; genus Capnocytophaga. The sequence goes on from CALFOY010000333.1 coordinate 1,940, forward strand.
CTTGGATATTGCTTGGCGAAGAAATGTACGTAAAAGAGTTGCTGAAATACAGCCAGAAAAAATATTAGATGTAGCCACAGGGACAGGTGATTTAGCTATTGAATTAACAAAAATACCACAAGCTCACATCACAGGGTTAGATCTTTCAGAGGGAATGTTATCCGTAGGGAAGAAAAAAGTAACAGATTTGAACTTATCTTCTCGTATTGAAATGGTTCTTGGTGATAGTGAAAAACTTCCTTTTCCAGATGCTTCTTTTGATGCTGTTACTGTTTCTTTTGGAGTTCGTAATTTTGAAGATTTAGAAAAAGGACTAAAAGAAATTCATAGAGTACTTCAACCTAAAGGAAGATTAGTTATTTTAGAAACTTCTGTTCCAACGAAATTTCCTTATAAACAAGGATATAAAATTTATACACAATTTTTAGTTCCGTTAATGGGGAAAATTTTAGCAAAAAACCAAACTGCTTATGCTTATTTGTCAGAATCAGCTTCGAAATTTCCTTTTGGTAAAAAATTTGCAGATATTCTTTCTAAAATAGGTTTTTCAAAAGTTCAGTTCAAACCTCAAACCTTAGGTGTTGCTACTATTTATATTGCTGATAAATAAAAAGTTATGAAAAAAATATTAATATTGTTTTTTATTTTCAATAATTTCATTTTTGCCCAACCCATTGTCAATTTAGAATATTTTGATAATAATAAACTGCAATGGGGGTATTATTTTGGAGTAAATTCAATGGATTTTAAGTTTGATTATAAAGAATTTGATTATAATACGCCTAATACTAAATTATTTGATGCGCAAACTAAAAAAACAGTAGGATTCAATGTGGGGCTAACGGGAGATATAAGACTGATAGAACATCTTAATTTAAGGTTTGAGCCAGGTTTAGTTTATAATAAAAGAGAAATCTATTTTCCTGGATTTGATAAAGAAATAGATAGAAAAAGAGAGGTGAATTCTACATATATTTATATGCCTTTATTAATAAAATATGGCACTACACGCTGGTATAATGTAAAACCTTATATTACAGGTGGAGCTTCTGTTGTTATAAATTTGAGTTCAAACCATAAATTAAATGTAGATAATTCTGAAAATCGATTTAGAACAATACAGAATGTTTTTTTCTATGAAGTAGGTTTCGGGATAGATTTTTATACGCCTAACTTTCGTTTTTCCCCATCAATTAGAGGTTTGTTTTCTATAAATAACGAATTAATTCCGGATAAAGACCCTAATAGCCAATGGACAGGAAATTTGAATGGAATATTTACACGAGGTTTTATGATTAATTTAACTTTTGAATAAAGAATAAAGCATATACAATAATAATTT
>CALFOY010000334.1 GCA_937919265.1 uncultured Capnocytophaga sp.
AGCGAGCCACTGAGGCGGAGAAGTATATCTTTGACTTCATAGAGAGTCGTTACTCCGGAGATGAGGGAACTAAGGAGTTTATCCTTTCCCTATTAGAGCGAAAGAAAGGAGAACTTGACCCCGATAACATCCAGAAGCTCTACAAGTATGAGAGTAAGTTTGCCGACCCAAATTTTTCTAAGGCTTGTGAGCTATTCCGTGAATCCTACCAATATAACCACTCCAAAGATTATATCCGATTCTACGAGAAAGATGAGCACGGCAAGTGGCAGAATATATTGTTGCAATTTTCAGCTGTTTAGAAGGCGAGCCACTGCGAATAATTATTAGATACCCTGCCCTTAGCCTGTCGTTTGTATTAAGGGGACGCCCATAAGAGACCCCCTAAGGCAGGGTTTTTAAATAACTTTTAAATAACCTTTAAAAACGATTTAAAATGTATTTTATAACAAAAAAAGACAGCGATACAGGAAAGAAGTTTCAACAAATAGCTAATAAAATGGTAGTTTGCTATGAATATCAAAAAGTATTAGCCGATAAGTATGGGTTTACCTCTTGGAGAAGAGCCTATTGGGTTATAGATGGGGGTATTTCCTCAGTCATATTTCCTAAAGATACTATAGTAGATACTAAGGTCTGGAAAAAAGTAAAAGATAGGAAAAATGAATATACGCCTCGGTTGAACACCAAACAAGGTAAATCTGTACAAGCAGACTTTGAACAAGCCCCTACTATCACCATATCTGAGCTTAATGCCTGTATAGGTTGGGATGAGGAATTTAGTAATATAGGATTCGACAAAGGGAATGATAAATACTTTGGATTTTGTGTAAGTGAAGATTGTGATGTTGTCATTCCAAAAGATTGTGAAGAGATAACAGCTACTAAGTATAGGCAACTTTTTGGAGAATAGTTATGATTAGCACACGACAACTAAAAATTCTGCAAGGCCTTTTTGTAAAAAGGTTTAAAAATAGAGAAGGCCGATTGGCATTTCTCTCCTGCCTCGTATTAAGGGAGCTGAGTTCATTCAAGGAACTAACAGAAGACGAAGCTTTTAAAGTGTTAGACTGGCTGAAGTATAATTACGCTAAGGAGGCGTACTTTGATAACCATAATACACAACACCTTAGCCTACTGGCAAAATGCCACGAATTGGGCTGGGTACGAGAAGATAACCCAAGGATCCCCGACCTTCAACGATTAGGTAAGTTTATGCTAAGTAAGAGGTGCCCTGTACAAAAGCCATTAATAGAAATGACTACTAAGGAAGTCAGTAAGGTAATAGGAGCCTTGGAGAGGATAATTGAAAAACGATATCAACATGAGAAAAAGTAACAAACAACAAGTGAAAAAAGAAAAATGTCCTCACAAGAACCAAGTATTGCGCACGATAGGAGGGCATTGTACCGTACAGGTAACTGCAATATTTTGCAAAGATTGCGGAAAGCAACTCACAGAAGCGGAAGTTGACGCATAACACTAAAAAAACAAATACAATGGAAATAGACGATTATGATATAAGTTACTCCTCAATATGCAATAGAATTAATGGCAACCCTCAACAAGCAAAAAAAGAGCTATTGCGTTTGTGCAATATGATTATAAAGGCAGAAGAAAAAGTTGAAAAATTAGAAGAGGAACTAAATAAGGCTAAAACTGATGTGAGATTTTTTAAAAAAGGTATATACAACACCTTTCATTACTTTCGTAACCAAATTAGCCAACTACCCTCCTCTGTTACCCTACGTGAAGGAAAGAGGATATACATCATTAAGTACTTCGATGAAGATAACATTACAATAAATGTTGAAGAGGAAAGTTTTTAACTTAAAAGACAAATACCAATGAAAAATAAAAAAGTAACAATTAACGAATTAGGCATAACAGTAACATACCAAGTTAGATTTAGCGGTGAAGTCCCCGAAAAAATCGCTCAGCAATTACAAGCTATGTACAAAGAGGGAATGGTATATAGTGAAGACGATGATCCTCTAACCAATCACCCCTACAAAGAAGCTATAGAACTCGTTGCCGATGTAGGCGATGATGGAGCACCATCCCACTACACCTACGAAATCGACAGCTTAGAATTTTCAGAAGAAGCTGAAGGATAACCTTTAAAACAATTACAATATGAACGACAAAGTAAAAGAAAAAATCGCAAAAGTCTATGAACTCGTAAAAAGAGGAATAGCAGGAGAACAGCAATCAGCAGAAAAAATGCTAAAAAAACTACTTGAGAAGTATAACATTCCAGAAGCTGAACTTGATAGTATAGGTGAAAAAGAATACTACTTCAAGTATGCCTCTAACTTAGACGAGTGGTTACTTATACAGCTAATCAAATACTTTTTCAAAGAGAAAAATTATAAACTCTATCGCATTAAAGATAGTGGCGTAAAGGAAATATCAATACAAATGTCCTATTTAGATTGGGTAACATTGGATAGTGCCTATGGCTATTTTAAACCACATCTAAACCAACAATGGCGCAAACACGGATTACCTGTAGTGAACCGCTGTAGAACTACTAAAACTAAAAATAAACGTCGTGAGGCAATGCAAGAAACTTTTTTTAAGTTATATGTAGCTCGCTCGGGCATCTATCGCCCAGAACAAATAACTTCTAACCCCCTTAGTGAAGAAGAAAAAAAGCAATTTAATATGCTTTATGGAGTTGAAGGAGGTAAATACAACCAACAAGTAACTACTGGTCTATATTTAGAATAACCTTTTAAACATCTTTATAAATCAGTAAACCAATGAAAATCGCCCTTACCTTATCACAAGACCAAGCTGAAGTACTTGCCCGCGTTACATTTATAAGGCAACCCCTGTTCAACAACCGAGAGCAACGTGTACTCTACAGCATTATGCGAGAAGTAACCCTCAAAGCCACCCGCTTTTATATGGGTTTTACTACACAAAAACAACGTAGATTTTACATTAAACTTTATGAAGCTGATATGTTAGAAAAGTTCTTAGGATATATCCTTACAATGGAACACTACGGACAATATGAACGCCAAGCACTATTACAAATAACATATAAAATCAACGAACAATTAGCATAACTATGGAAAATACTTATTTTTTTAAGGGTAAAAATACTCCTTCTGAGCATGTATTTAAATACGACTCAAATGGTAATTTAAGAGTATTTGAAAATACGGGTGAACCTCTTACTATAAAACAATGGTTATGGCTTTTTCATCCTGAACGAATACCTTATACCGAAGAACGAATACAAATACTTGCCAATGATATTGCTCTTAAAAAGCATTTTATTATTGAGAAAATTCCTTTCTCAGTAACTTTTGAAGACTTTTGGATTGAGTATGGAAAAATAGGTACTAAAGCAGTAGCTAAAAAGAAATTTGAGAAGCTCAAGGCAGAAGAAGTTATCAAAGCCTTTTTAGGAATAGAAAAAGAACGCAATAAAAAGAAACTTGATGGCACTGCAATGCCTTATGCTGAGACCTATCTTAATCAAAAACGTTGGGAAACTTAAGAATTTGATTTGTATCATTTTTTTGTAACCCGCATTTTCAATTTGGAAAATAGCTGATTTTTTTCTAACTTTGCCTAAAAATTTAATAAAAAAAGAAATGATGAAAAAAATTTTAACATTTTTATTTATTAGTGCTCTGTTAGTATCTTGTTCTTCAGGAGATATTAATGATATTGCGTCCTATAATATGGATGATGTAGCTAATATATACTTAATAACTTATGGAGAAAAAACTTCTCAGGAAGATATGAAATCATATGTTAATAAGGCATATCAAAAAAGACAGGTTACTACTTACTTATTTGCCTTCCCAAAGGGGAGAGATTATAACGAGCTAGTGGGAATTACTAATACAGATGAACTCTATAAGAAGATTGTGGAAGCTAATCCTCCTTATAGTATGTACAGAATGGTTAATAACTCTAATGTGGAAGATGATGCCTTATTCCTTATAAAGTTATTGGTAGAAGATAAAAAAGGAAAATAGGACTCTTAAAATAAAAACACCCGCTAAAATCCAATTTGGAAAAATGGGGGTGTTTTTTTATTTTTGCGGTCTAAAACCTATATTTATGCAAACCTATACCCTACAAAGAAAAGAGCGTTTAAAACGGCGTAATGAAAGTGTACGCAAACTCTTTGAAACACTTAGTTTAAAACATCCAAAGTGGCGAATGGAGGCTATTATAGCAGAAGTAGCTACACAGACATACCTTTCCCCTCGGACAGTGGGGGCAATAGTTTTTTATGAGGGTATCTATGCAGAAAGTTGAAAAAAGTTTTGGTAGTTTAAAAAATAGTTGTACTTTTGCAGTACAAATTGGTTGGGAGGAAACATAAGAAAACTCTTGACCCCGACTCAGGCAGGTAAGTAACTCATATTTACCCGCCTGTTTTATTTTACAGAGTCCAGTCTTCTTTAAGTATGTCCTCCCTCAAGTAGGTTTTGTCTATACCATTTCTAATAACTAATACTTCCTCAATCCAAGTAGAACGTTTTACCCTATCCTGAATACTATCGCGCAAGTCTCCATTTGATATATCTGTTTTAATATCCAATACAATGTGTTTGGCTTGCTCCTTTGTACCCCTCAAGGCATTATCAACAGCACTTTTAGTAGGCTTATGAATGCGCTTGTACTCCTGCTTTATATCCAATGTTTTATTAAACGTATCGGCACTCTTTACACCTGGTGTATCTGACTTTGTTATAAGGTCTATTTCATAGCCATATTTATTAGCTAAGTAAGAAGCTATATCTACATTTTCGGCTTTCTCATCTTTACCGTGCAATGAACTTATCCTAACCGTACCCTTTTCAGTAGGTATGGTTTGCCACGTTTCCTCTGCTCTTTTAGCTTTAGCCTTCTCCTTTTTAAGACGTTTTTTCACTTGCTTCTCTACCTCTTTTACAGCCTTTTCGCTCATTCCTTTGATGTATGGTATTACTGGAAATATCTCCCCCGAAAGCGCAGGGTTATTAGCAAAGCTTTCTTTTATGGGTATGTCTTCTGTGCGTACACCTTCTGTTACGGGGTTAGCAGTAGGCTCTACGTAACAACGACAGCCCCAATCATTAGGAGGTAGGTGTGTTTTCCAAAAAGAATGCTCTACGGGTAATGTGAGTCCGTCCCAGGCACGATGCGTTTCACGGGTACGCTCATCGTGTACCGCGTGATAAGTAAGGTTAGGATATATGCGTTTATTGATTATATACTCCTCGTACTTTTGTGCCGATAAGGCATTGGCTACTGTTTGGTTGTATTCGGTTTGTAACCAACGCCTATTGTATTCTATATTCAGTTTGTTAGCCTCTGCCTTGAACTCTTGCCACGACAGCACCTTACCATTTTTAGTTAGAGAGGCTTCTATTTGCTGTTTAAAGCTCGTTTCTTTGAAAGCCGAGAAGCGAGCAAGGTTGTGCTTTAGTGAGGTTACAAGTTCGGTATTGGTTTCCTCAATTGTAGGGTTGTAGCCCTCTGCTAAGGCTTTATTTAGGTGCTTGTAGTAGTATTGCCATAGTTCTTTGCTTTGTGCCTCACTAATACCACGCTCTTCAAAAGCCTCACGTATGTACCCCTCTATGAGCCTACTCAAGTCGTTGTCTTCCTTGCTGAGCTTTATAGGCTCGTGCTCGGAACAACAATGGGTGTGATAGTGTAACTTGAGTAGGCTTAGGATTTTTTTGACTCGCCCTCACTACTTCCTCCAAAGGTAGAGGTAGGCATACTTTCTATTTCTACCCCATAAGTACGCTCTATATAATCTTGGGTAAGGATATAGCCACGCCCTAAGAGTACCCCGTCTATACTGATTTGCTTGTTAGGGTCTGTTGTTTTTTCTACGGCTATTTTTGCATTGTCGGGAATAGGATAGCCAATGGCACGCATAGCGGGCAAAAGCTGATTATTGAGGAAGGCTAACATCTTCTTTTCGTCAGCATAGACTACCTCTTCCAAAGTGTTCTCGTGTACCGTTCCTTGTGCCTTGCTACTGCCGTTTTCGGTAGTCATTGTTTGGTGAAGTACGAGTTTTGATAACTCCTTGTCTAAGGCTTCAATCTTGCGGTAAAATACTTGGAAAGCATCAGCTTTGCTATTCTCCTTAATGTCCACTTCCGTACCAATAGGAAAAATGCCATACGAAGCTGAGCCCATTTCCTCTAACCAATGGGCAACTTCCTCTTTTACACTATCACTTTGCGAAGCGATTTTAGCTATACGGATAGGGATTCCAAAGAGCTCCTCGAACTCGTCCCACGAACCCCACGAATGGCGCTTGAGTATTGCATAAGGAGTAGCCTTTTCGAGCAACCCCGAATGCTTGTAGAATTGTGCTACCAATACTACCTCTTGCACATCACGTAGGTCTATGCCAGTGGTAGCATCGTAGTCTTTTAAAAGTACGTGCTTTTCGGGGATTACTAAGCCCCTATCAATAAGTTCTACGGCTTTGATTTCACCTTTGGTTACCTCTTTGAGCCATATAGGCGAATGCCCGTGATAGATGCTTTGGTGAGCGAACTCGATAACGTCCTCAAACCATTGTTTATCATTGATATACTCGGTTAGGGCATCGTCCTTAATCTCATCGATGGCGATAACGTAGTCCTTATTGGTAGTTCGCAAAGTACGGTTTTCGGTGATCCCTGTTAGGTGTCCGTCGAGGAGTACATCCTGGTATACCTCCTCCAGAGGATAAGTACGAGGGTAGTCCACACTATAGCGGGCATAACGTGCCGAGTGCCAATGGTTGAGTTCGGTACGCCATAGCCTGCGTTGGCGCTTGATGATGTCTACCATTAGATTAGTTACCTGTTGAATATTTTGAGCCGTATTTTTGCCCAAATGTACCTTTTTATTAAGGGCATTACCACTAAGGGTAACACTCTTTTCTATACGTTGTTTATGGGGTTGCTTTGCCATTATTGTAGTTGATTGAATAAACGGTCTATTTCCTTTTTGATATTGTTGAATAAGGTTTTGGAGTCTCCTATAAATTGTCGCTTAGGCATACCCTCTAACCCCTCATTATGTCTACGAGCATACTCCTTATGAGTGTAGAAGGTAACCTTCATTTTCTCCATACGCGCCCTAAATGAATTGCGTAGCTTGTTGCCTCCTGAGTTGTGCCCTGTAAGGATAGCACGCCCCTGGTTACGCTTGCCAAAGGGGGTAAGGGTGCCCTTTTTGCCTACCCTGTCCGAGCGGTAACGAGTAAGGTCTCGCCCTCGTGTGTCGGTAGTTTTGCGAGGTTGCCACTTTTGTAAGCCCTCATCATTAAAGCCTTCGTCTTGGAAGTTCTTTTGAATAAACTTGAGTCCTTCTGTTTTAAGCACAATAGGGATATCCTCTTTCACTAATCGTGCGAGGACTTCGAGCTTTTTGCGGAGTTCTGTAAAGTTGTTGTTAGACATAATCACCAATGATTTTTATAGGTTTTGCGCCCTCCGAGCTTCATAAAGGGGGTGGGCGTATCGGGGGTGCCGTCGCCATCGGTGTCTTTGAGGCGCTTGGGTAGGGCAACTTCTATTTCGCCTTTGGCTATTTTTTCAAGCCATAGCATAGCCTCGTCATAGCGGAGCTTTGCCACTTGGTTGAGGGTTTTAGTTCTCCTTATATAGATCTCGTGGATAACAATATCCTTGAGGTACTTGAGCAGTATTTTGCTACGCTCGTCACCCTCTTTGGCGAAAATAGCTTCTATATTGTAATACTTATAGAGGTAAGAAGCCATTAGGTCTATACTTTCGGCAATGATTTGGGTTACTATCTGCTCGTCGCCTTGGGTGATAAGGTCTATTACCTCTTTAGTGGCTACGGTTTTGAGTTCGTCTTTTGTTAAATACATTTTAAATCATATTTAATTTGAGTTTCTTAGGTTCGTAAGGATAGGGTGTTTGCCTATAAATGCGAGTGGTGAAGGTAATGCGATAGCTCATAATGCCGTCATCACTTAGGCGTAGCTCCTCCTCTCGCACCTGCTGTACGGGTTTGAACTGATCGCCTTGCAGGAATTGTATGGTATCGGTGATTTTATCCAATATATCCAACTCCATAAGTCCCTCTTCGGGGTCAGCAGTTCCTAATTGTTGGTCTGTCCAGCCATCTTTACAATAAAAGTCGATATGAAACTCACACTCGCCCTCTTGTACGTGTTGGGTCATCGTCTCGTAGGCAATAGGCATTACCTGAATGAGTGCAGCTGTCCATATTTCGGGGTAGCCGTTTTCGGGGTTGTCAAACTGACCGCGTTGCAGGTCGATGAGCTCAATGCCCTCAATAGTGGCAAGGGCTTTTTTTACTTTTACAAATAGTTCTTTTCTCGGAGTACTCATATAGTTCTACGTTTGTGTTTAGCAATAAAAGGTCGCCCGCTTTGTAAAGGGTTTTCGGTATAGCCAAAATACTGTTGGGCAAGGGTAATAGCACGCTCTAAGGTATCGGGGGCGTCATCGTTTGAAGCCGTTCCTTTTTCAAAGGAAAGTAGCTGTTTATTAAAAGCGTTATAGTCTTTTTCTGAACGCTTGGGAAGAGTCTCGTCCCAGTACAATATCTTGCGAAAGAGCGCATTGGTAATCCCTGCCGAAATGCGATTGTGCTTGTCGCCCTCCTGGTGCAGACCAATAGGGATATTAGGGCAAGCATTGTCCTCGGCACTCTGCATAATAATAGGTGTATAGACGGCTTTCTGCGCCATAGTAGCATCAAAGAAGCCCATAGTGTTATAGCCTTTTTTAAGATACTTCTTTACCCACTGGGCGCGCACTTCCATAGCCGCATTAAGTTCACACCTTTGGCAGAAGACTTCCAATACGTACAGCTTAATACCTTTAATGCCAATGAGTACCCCCGCTTTATAGTCGCCCGTAGCGGTGTAGGATAAGTCCCAATGGTCAAGCAAGCCGTCCCACGCCTCATTATCTGCTATGCGTACCAAGGCAATATCTTTCGCCTTAAAGAGCTTACCCTCCTCAATAGGGTTGTTGAAATCCTCCCGCTGAGAGGTATAGTAGTCATCGTTGAGCAGAATGCGGATAATATCCTCCTTCGTATCTCGCTCTTTCCACGAGGGTTCCCACTCTACATCCATATAGTTCTCGCGGGTGATATTCACCGTGGCAAGGTTCGTAACCGAGTCGTGCAGGTGCGGGCTATCTTTCCACTTGTCATAGAGGTAGTCCAATATGCCGTCCTTGACGATATAGTTGTTATTGATGATGAGCCTACCCCGTTTGCGGTGAAAAGCCTTTACAAGGTCGCCCGTTATTTTTTTGCCATACTTTTCTATCATATCGGGGCGTTTGGCTCTATCCAAGTCTTCTATATCGTCTAAAATAGCCAAGTCGGGGCGATACATACCAAAGCGCAAACCCCTGAAAGGTTGGTTAAGCCCCAAGGCTTTAAAGTGCTTGCCGTCTGTAGTTTGAAAATCACCATCTGACCAATCACCATACGAGAGTTGCAGACCAAAGTCCTTGATAAACTTCTGGTTGTTCTCCAAGTGTGCTTGTAAGTCGGATAGTAGTATTTTAGCCAAGCCCTCGTTAGCCCCTATGAGGATAGGAAAGAAGGTGAGGTTGTTCTGCTTGAGGTGACAGATGTTGCCCACGTTCGACTGTATAGACTTACCCGCCCCCCTAAACTTCTTTCTAAACTGACGGATATAAGGGTCTTTGTATAGCCTTATATAATCGTCAATATGAAATTGAGGAGTCTTGGCATCACCCAAGGGCAAACCACTATCTAAGCCAAAATAGTAGTCGAAAAACTCACCATAGTTTTCTGGCTTTAAAAGTCGCTTGATACGTGCTTCCTGCTCATCTGCTGTTTCTTTCTGTACAGCCTCATAGGTAAGTTCTCGTATCATTTTTGACTTGGCAAAATAACGTTCTTTGGCTTCTTTGAGTTCTGTTTTAGTCATCTCCTTTCTGTAATAATTCGGTTATGTACATATCAAAGTAAGGGCGTATCTCCTTGATTGTATTCATATAGGCCTCACGCTTTTTACCCGTGCTTTGCCCTGCTTTCTCTAAGATAAAGTTAGAGAAGCCGTCAAGGCTCTCCATCGTATATACTGCTATTTTATTATGGTCAGTAATACGGTCAAAGGCGGCAACAATTTTAGTAATATCGTCCGCCTTATAGGGCAAGGGTTCACCCCGCTCAATAGCCTGCGCACACTTGAGGGTGAGTTTGCGAATATTGGAAGGTCTGAGTGTTTGTAGTTCTTTCTCATCGTCCCATTTGCCCTCCTCTCTCCACTTGCCAAGTGTCTTAATACCTATGCCTATCATTTCCGATATATTGGCAATGCTAAAACCCTTAGTAAAAAGTTCTTTACCTTGCGACCTTTTATAATCTGCCTCTACAGCTGTCAATCGTGCCATATCTATTGTAGTAATTCATTTATCTTGTTATTAATCTCGTCAAACTTTGCCACGTTGTTAGGGGCAAAATTCCCAACTCCTGCAGGGGTTTGTATGATAGCTGTTTTAAGCTCATTTAAAAGCTCGTTTAAAAGGCTTTTAAAATCTACTTCCCCGCGTTGCAGATGTACCCCCGCTTTGTCTATGGTAAACTGAGTGTCTTCTATTCGTAGGCTCACGCTCTCAATCTCACTATAAGCTACCACATAATAGCGGTTTTCGTCTTCCCCTATCGAAGCAATCAACACACTACTCCCTACCTTTGGGAAGAGGTAAAAACGCTCGGTGTTATCATTAATCACCGAAGCTAAACGCACAGTATATTGTAGCTCATCGTCTTTCACCTCACACGTGCCTTGCGCTTTGTCTACTGATACTACTTCTACGGCTATGGTAGGGGTTTTGCGTTTCCCTAACTTACGAAGCCCCTCGGCTAATTCTCTATCTATACTCATAATCTTGCTCCTATAGTTATTTGTCGGCGAGCTCCATTGCGACCAAAGGTAGTTTCTACCTTCTTAATGAAGTAGCGTTCATCTATCTCTTTCAGTTCTTTATCAATAATATGTGCCTGTATACCACGTGTAGCGAAAGGGACTAAGAAGCTCGTTATAGAGCCGTCAAAGCCGTCATACTTTAGTTTTTCTATTTCTGCCCGTGCCATAGCCCGTAATTTAGCCTCATCACTTACCACAGAAGTGTGAAATGTTCTCAGCTCACCATCAGGATCACCCTCTTCTACAGTTTTCTTTTTATTATTTTTGTCAATGTAGGTATATTGTACTTTTAGCCTACGTTCGTCCTTGGTACGATATTCCAAATCGTTCGCCACAATGTTATAATTGAGGTCATAGCGTGCTGTTTGCTCTATATTAGTAAGCTCCGAAAGCCCTGCATATAGCTTGCCCTCATCATTAATAAAGATACTTAGCCTAAATTCCTCTTTGAGCTTATCCAACACCTGTGTACCATTGGCATTGCGAATAAGCCATTGGTCTAACTGCATTTGTGGTATATTATCAGCCAAGGCAATAGGAGTATCTTTCACTACCTCCTGCAATACTTCTTTAAGAGTTGTTTTTTGCCACGATTTGTTGATGTTTTTTCGTCTGAGCAAATACATAGCGTCTTCACACTCTATGCTTACGGGAATGCTTGGCTTGACCTTCTTTACATAGCCTTCAAACTCTACTCCGCTATATACACCCTCGTATGCAAGGGTAACGCTCACCTTATCGCCTGCTTTGATAGCTTTTTCCGTGTAGAGCCTATCACCTCCTTTGGCTACTTTAAAGTGGGTAGGAAGTTCAATCGTACAGGTATCGGCTAACTCGTCTACTGATTTGGTGATCTTCACGCTATGTACTGCCTTAAAAGTATAGTCACCTATCTTTATAATTGCCTGTAATACGAACATTAGTATAAGTTGTTAAGTTGGGTTCGTTTTTCGTCTAATTCGGCATAGAAGTCCATATCCGACACGGCTTTGATGGTGTACTTCTGTATGCCCTCCTTGCCCTCCATAGCCTCAAAGCTAATGTCTTTCAGCACGATGTTACGAATATCAAAGAGGGTAAAGAGTTTGTTACCTATGACCTCCAGACTTTCGTTCTTTTCAAACAAGCGGTTAAGGCTTTGTACTTGTGCAGTAGGGTACAAGTCGGGGTTGTTTGGGTCTATGCAAAGCCCCTTAATGGTAATCTGCCAGTCTTCAGTAGCGATGTACTCTTTTACCTTACCCCTGCGGTGTTTGCCTACTGTTGCCGTCTCTACAATGGTTTTAGTGAGTGAAAAGCTCACTAAAGGTTCGTTAGGAAACAGCGTTTGCACGCCTGCTTTATCAGCTACTTTTAGGGTCATAAAATACTGACTGCCATTGCTACGTGCCTCACTGATATTCGAGAGGCTTGGTAGTACGTATTTTGTTTTGTTATTAGCCCACCACGAGGGAAATGCTGGACCTACATAGTCCAAAAAAGCCCGTGCTGTAAGTTCTTTGAGGTCAAATTCCATTATACTTCTTTGTTTTTTCGTTGCAAAGTTCGTGGGATTAAGGGAGGTGACGAAATTCTTATACAAGCCTTGTACAAAATCTGTACAATGGTTGTACAGAATTAGTACAAGGTTTGTTTGCCGATTTTCCTCGACGTAAAACCTGCAATACCTTTGCACCCGAATTGAGAAATTAACACCAAAAAGGAAGTCAATGAAGCACCAATTTATCATCAATACCGAGAACGTTAATAGCTATGGCTACCGTATCCTTACAGATGGTATTGACTACACCCAATATATGAGAAACCCCGTTGTACTCTTTATGCACGAAAGAGGTGTCAATGCTTATAAGGGTAGTGAAGTCATTGGGCGTTGTACAAAGCTCTACAAAGAAGGGACTACCCTTATAGCTGAAGTGGAGTTTGACGAGCAAGACGAGTTTGCTAAGAAGATAGCGGGCAAAGTAGAACGTGGCTATATACGTATGGCTTCAATGTTTGCCGAAATCAAAGAAGTATCTGCTGAACCACAACACCTTTTAGAAGGGCAAATCTATGAAACCGTAACCGCTTGTAAGCTTGTGGAAATCTCCATCGTTGATATAGGGGGCAACGACAATGCCCTCAAACTATCCAAAGACGGCAAGCCCTTTCAGCTTAAAAAAATAGTAACACATAATACAAATAATATGGATATTAAAGTGATAGCCCTTGCCTTGGGTATGGGCGACAATGTAAAAGAAGAGGCAGTACTTAGTGCCTTACATAACCTCAAAACAGCTAAAGAAAAAGCAGATGCCGAAATAGTAGCTCTGAAAAAAACAATTAGCGAAACTCGCACTGCCGAAGCCACAACCTTAGTAGACAAAGCCATTAGCTTAGGACTTATCCCAGAAGCCCTCAAAGAAAGTCAGCTAAAGCAGTTTGAAGCCGATTTTGACGGACAAAAAGCGGTACTATCTAAACTTGTAGCCGACAAAGAAGCTGAGAATACACAGCAAGGGAAGACTAACACAGTGCGTGAGGTAGTGTTAGGGGCAGGTGCAAAACCAACAGGTACAGCCAATGAAAACTTTGACTACTTGCAAAAATACAACCCTGCAAAGCTCCGCCAACTCAGAGACGAACAACCTGAGGAGTATGCCCGCTTGGCTAAAGAATATGCTAAGGGCGTACGTTACACCCAAAAGTAATTTAATAACCCTTTAAAAATAAATTAAACAAGTATGAAATTATCATTAAAAGCATTGTTTATTAATGCATTATTGGCACTTATTGCCTCAATGTTTATAGCACCAATTGTAGGCGCTTCAGTACCCATAGTAGCAACAACTATTGTAGCAACTTCTACGATAGCTCAATATGTTGCCCCCTCCATTTTCAAAGGAGTAGCTATGGCGGGGCTACAGACAGAAGTATGGATAGCAGGGATAAAAGAAAACCCTGTGCCTAATAACTCGTTTATATACCAAAGTGTAGACTTGTCACAATATGTAGAGCATAACAAGTTACACCTTGCTGAAGCGGGTGTGGAACCTGCCGTACACGAAGATTATTTTGCTACGGCTAATAACCCATTGCCTATTACCGATATTACCGATATAGGTAATGAGGTAGTGTTACACACCTATTCTACCGAACAAACACGCCACAGAGAGTTGCAAGAGGTTGAGCTTGCATACGACAAACGCTCCAGTGTAATACAACGCCACCGCATATCCTTAGCGAAGAACATCGGCAAACGTGCCGCTTACGCTTGGGCTCCTAAGCAAGATGGAGCGGGAAATAAGGTGTGCAACCTCTCAGCCAGTGACTCAGTGATTGATGCTATCATAGACCTTAAGCAGTTTATGGAGGAGAATGACATCCTTGAGGGAATCAATATCTGTTTCACCCCCGAACATTTTGCTCGTATTCGTAAAGAGGATAAACGCTTATATAAGGATATCCTAAGTGAACAACAAATGTACGGCATTAAGGTTTTCCAATATAGCCAAAATCCACTATACACTTCTGCGGGTGTGAAAAAGCCTTTTGGAGCAACCAAGGATAACACTGATAAGCGTGCCTCCTTTATGTGGGTAACTGATGAGGTGTTCCGTTGCTTTGGCGATGTAGAGATGTATGCTACTTTGCGTGACTCTGGGCTACAAGCTGATACCATCTCTTTTGCACAACGTGCCTTAGTAGGGGTCATCCGAGCTAAAAACCCTAAATTCTTAGGAGCAATCTTATAGGAAACATAGTAGGGTGAGCGGACGAGTTCAATGGTATCCATACCTCACCCTACTCCTATATTAACTTTAAAATAGAATACAATGACAACAGCAGAAAAAGCAAAAAAATATTTTGAGGAAAACAAAGCGACAAAAGAGCTCTTTGCTACCTCAGATGGGTTTCTATTCTTACTAAAGAAAGATGCACAAAACCACGCACAAACCTTAGAGGATAGCGCTATAGAGGAATTCAAACAAGAAACTTCAGACCAGTCTGACGTACCCGACAAGTCCGATAGCTCAGAAAACTCAGAGGAAGATATTCCTAATTTAAACCCTAAAAAATAATGGCATTACCTAAAGTATTATTCAACATTGCCAAAGACGGCTTAGGCAGAACTACGGCTATACAAAAGACTACTGGGCTTATCACAACGGGAGTTACGGTGAGCAATAAAGTAGAGTTGGGCAAGTCGTACCAAGTTTTCTCACTAAAAGAAGCCATAGCTTTGGGAATTTCAGAAACTGAAAACGCCTTTGCCTACAAGCATATCAAAGCGTTTTATGACCAAGCCCCTACGGGTACCCCTTTATGGGTAATGCTCGTATCGGATGCTACTACTATGACGGCAATGCTTGACAAAGATGGTGTCTTTGCTCCAACTCTCATAGCTGATGCCAAAGGAGCTATCCGCGTGCTTGGGGTAGTGAAAAAAGCAACGGGTAGCGAGACTATCACCGCAGGCTTAGATGCCGATGTGCAGACAGCTGTAGTGAAAGGGCAAGCCCTTGCCGAGCACTTTGAAAAGAAGTATATGCCTTTTAGGATAGTCGTGTCGGGCAATAGTTGGAATGGCAAAGTAGCCGACCTTACTAATTTCTCCGAAAACGAACTTAATAAAGTGGCTTGTTTTATCGCGAATGACGATAAGGAAAAAGATGCTTCTATAGGGCTTTTCTTAGGGAAAATAACCAAAATACCCGTACAGCGCAAAATTCACCGTGTGAAAGATGGCAATGTATTGCCCTTAGTAGCTTACTTTACTGACGGCACGACTATCGACAGCAAAGCCGACCAATGGGATGCAATAGACGATAAAGGGTATATCTTCTTTCGCACCTTTGTAGGGCGTTCGGGCTACTACTTTTCGGGTGATAATACCCTTACCAAACTCACCGATGACTTTAAGAGTCTATGCAACGGCTTAGTAATGGACAAAGCAATGCTCCTAAGTTATGGGGTATTGGTAGAGGAACTCAGCGACGAGGTGTTACTATCTGAAGATGGCAGTATTCACCCCGCTATTATCAAGGGTTGGCAAACCAAACTTGAAAGTACTCTACAAAGCCAAATGGTATCACAGGGCGAGCTTTCGGCTGTAAAGATTGATATAGATCCAAAGCAACGTGTACTACAAACGGGCAAAGTGGTGATAAGCATCAAACTATTACCTGTGGGCTATGCTGACTTTATAGAAGTAAATATTGGCTTTACTACAACAACAAATTAATATTATGACAACATTTGACAGCAAACAATATGCGTGGTGCGAACTCTCTATCGTCTTTGGCGGGCGAATTATCATAGGAGTTACAGAGTTGGAGTACACCGAAAAACGCGAGAAAGACTTTCTTTATGGACGTGGGTGCAAGCCTCACGGAATAGTAGCAGGCAACCGCAGTTATGAGGGTAAAATAAGCCTTTGGCAAAGTGAGGCAGAAGCAATGACCCGCGATGCCCCAAATAACGATATACTTAGCCTTAGCTTTGACCTTGTGGCTTCCTACGTACCCTTGGACGGCGGACAGATAGTTACCGATATTCTCAAGAACGTGGAATTTACCGAAGTGAAAAAAGGAATGAAGCAAGGCGATAAGAATATGATTATGGAGCTTCCTATTATCTTCACTGATATAAAAAGACAAGCCTAACAAATTAAACAATAAGAAAATGCCTGTGCAGCTTGCACTTTAAAAACCTTTTAAAAGCAGTTTAAAATGATAACTAAAGAACAAATCCAAGAATGGAAACAACAATACAAAGACATCTTTGTAATTAGCGTAGAGGACAAAAAGGCATACTTGCGTACCCCTGACCGCAAAACCCTTAGCTATGCCTCGACTTTGGCGACCAAAGACCCGCTAAGGTTTAACGAGGTAATACTTGAGAACTGTTGGTTGGGTGGTGATGAAGAGATAAAGACAGATGATGCGCTCTTCTTAGCTGTAAGTAGCAAACTACCCGACCTTATACAGATTAAAGAGGCTACTTTGGAAAAGCTCTAAGTGATGCGGAGATAGACGAGGATAGGGATTGGCTTCGTATCACTAACGCTTCACTGCGTTATTATATGCACATTGCCAATCCTGACGACCTCACCGATACCCAATGGGCTATGCGAGTAAAAGAATTAGAATGGCTTAGGCAAAAAGAGGCGAGTAGCACTCGCGGGCAATAAATAACAGAATTAATGGCAGACTTGTTACAATATACCTTGTCCTTACGCGATATGGTAAGCGACCGCTTGCAACGCATCAATATCACTACTGATGCGATGCTTGACCGCTTTGGCAGTTTGGAACGATTGCAAAGGCAGGTGTCGCAGGAGTTTAGCCAAATGGGCTCTTCGGTGAGTACCTTGCAAAGTCGTATCAATCTGTTGCGTGCTGAGCGTGATTTGTTGCCTGCTAATGGACTTACAACCATTCGCACCTATAATCGTGAAATCAATCGCTTAGAAAGACAGGTTACTCACTTGCAAAATAACACGGGTGGTCGCCTGCACTCGTGGTTCTCTGAGGCTATGGCAGGGCTCCCTGGTTTGGCTACTAACCCTCTTATATTGGCAGGAGCCGTGATAGGGGGAAGCATCCGCAAGGGTATGGAAGCCGACCTGCAACAAGCTAATATTACTACTTTGCTTCGAGGCGATGTAGAAAAAGCCAAAGCCTTATATGCTCAGCTCTCTGATTATGGGGTGAAAACACCCTACGATAAGGCAGGGCTTATTGAAGCGCAGAAGACAATGATGTCGTTTGGGCTTTCCTCTGAGTTTGCTTTTGGCAAGCTCAAGAACATCGGCGATATAGCTATGGGTGATGCCCAAAAGATGAAGAGTTTATCACTTGCCTTTGCGCAGGCTACTTCGGCTGGCAAGCTACAAGGGCAGGACTTAATGCAGATGATAAACGCGGGCTTCAACCCCTTGCAGGTGATTAGCGAACGTACGGGCGAGAGTATGGCACAACTCAAGGATAGAATGAGCAAAGGAGGTATTTCGGCGCAAGAGTTGGCACAAGCCTTTGAATGGGCAACCGATAAACAAGGGCTTTTCTACCAAGGTGCAGAAAAAGCAGGGCAAACCCTCAGCGGTAAGTTCAACAAGATGATGGACTCTATTACCGTGCTTGCTCTAAAAGTGTATGAAGCTATTAGCCCTATACTTGGTCCCTTGGTAGACCTTATGGCTGTTATTTTTTCAAGCATAGGCGGAGGTATAGGGTGGCTTATTCAGAAGTTTCAAGAGGGGAATCCCATTATATGGGGTATTGCGGGAGCTATAGGTGTATTCACCACTGCACTAATACTACACAACACCTATACGACTATCGCTACTGCTTGGCAAAATAGGCTCACCCGGGCAGTGATTAAGACAAACCTCGCCTTTTTGGCTAATCCTATTACATTAGTAATAGCAGGTGTGATTGCTCTGATTGCTCTGATTGCCTATTGCATTGTAGGGGTAAGCGGTTGGGGCAAAGCGTGGGAGCACACCATACAAGGTATGAAGTATATATGGGAAGCCTTTATACTCGTCTATAAAGCGCACTGGAACACGGCAGTCAATGCTTTTATGGCAGGGGTAGATGCTTGTAAGCTCGCTTGGTATAAATTCAAAGAAGCGGTTGGTTTAGGCGATAGTTCCGAGAACCAAGCAATGATTAGCAAGATACAAAATGACTTGCAGGAGCGTGCTAAATCGGTAACAGAGGGCTACAAAAAAGCGGGCGAGGCTGGGGCTAAAGCCAAAGAAGCCTTTGGCAAAGCGTGGGACTCTTTAGAGTTCAAGAGCTTTAAGGAGGTAAAAGACGGGCTAATGGGCAAGCTGGGTATGAAAACCGAAAGCAGTCCCGCACCTGGGATAAGTCCTATCACGGGAGACGCTACAGCTACCACGGGAGAAGGCGTTAAAACCAAAGACAACATCGTATCAGGAGGCACTAGACAAACGCATATTAACGTACAAATAGGCAATGTAGGCACCGATACTAAGGTATATGTTTCCTCCGTACGTGAAGGAGTAGAGAACTTTGGGGCAATGGTGAAAGAGGAACTCCTCAGAGCAATTAACAGTATAAACCAGTTGCAGACAAGCTAATGAAAGATATACTCATAGATGACAACAATGACCTACGCCTATTGGCGGGTGACTTTGAGGTGGGGTACTCCGATAATCAACAACAAAAGGCTATACTCACTACTGAAAAGGGAGAATGGAAAGAACACCCCGAAGTAGGGGTAGGCATCGCCCAAATGCTCGCAGATGACCTCTATACCGAAACCCTCATCGAAATAAAGAAACAATTGGAGTATGATGGTATGCAGATTAATGATGTAGCCCTAAAAGAGGGTGGCAAGTTACTAATTGATGGACAATATAATTAAACTATGGCACTAAACAAACAAGCCCTCAAACAAGGCATCATTGCCCTGCAACAATATATGCTCACCAAAACCGATGCAAGTATGGAAGAGTACGCTGAACGCTTAGCTTCTCTTATTGAAGACTTTGTTAAGAGTGGCGAGGTAACAGTGCAACCAGGAATCACCCTACAAGCAGGGGCTTATACGGGTGCAACAACAAGTGAAGGAAAAGGGGAAATAACATAAAAACTCATATCACAATGGAATGGATAACAGAAGTACTTAAAGAGCATTTAGGTTCGTTTATCGGTATGGTATTATCGGGATTAGCAGGTTGGTTCTTTGGTCGCCCCAAGCAACAAATGGAACTACAAACCTCCGAACTTGATAATGTAGACAAGGCTGTGAAGATATACCGAGAGATGATAGAAGACTTAGGCGCCAAGTACGCTAACGCTATCAAAGAGCTCAAGCGCGCGAACCAACGCATTAAGGACTTAGAAGGCTCAGTAGAGGAGCTTCTTACCGAACTTAAGAAGTATAAGCAACTCAACGGTAAAACAAAATGATAATCACCGCACTACATAATCAAAGCCTGCTCGACCTCGCCCTACAGCATACGGGTACTATTGAAAGCGTCTTTGAATTGGCAGAGGCTAACATCCTCAATATCACCGATGATGTACAGGCGGGCAAAACCTTAGTACTGTCCTCAGAAGCGTTCACTAATAAAGATATATTAGCCTATTACACGGCTAAAAACATACAACCCGCAACGGCTTTCACCAAAGAAGATGAACAAGTAGCTAAACGCCTTGAGGGTATTAGTATATGGGCTATTAACCTTGATTTTATAGTAACACAACAATAACTATGGCACGCACTATACAAGAGATACAGACCCTTATCCTACAGGCCAAGACACAAGAGCCTGCATTGGAAGATCTCAACAGCACCTCCAAAGTAGCTATATGGCGATTGTGGGTGTATATTATAGCAGTGGCTATATGGAGTTTGGAAAAGATTTTTGACCTACATAGAGCGGATATTGATAAACGCCTTGCCGAGCTCAAACCAGGTACGGCTAAGTGGTATCATAGCAAGGCTTTATCCTTTCAATATGGATTTGACTTATTGCCTGATAGCGACAAGTTCAACAATACTAATCGTACGGAAGAAGAGATTGAGGCAAGTAAAGTTATCAAGTATTGTGCTGTTACAGACTCCCCTACAGAGAGCCGTATTGTGATTAAGATAGCTACAGATAATGCAGGTACGCTCACCCCCGTAACATCTCACCAACAAGAGGCATTTAGTCGCTATATCAATGAAATCAAGTATGCAGGGGTCTATGTTACGATATTGAATAACCAACCCGATTGGCTCAAGCTCTCTATCCGCATTGTCCGTAATCCACTTATTCTGAACGAGAATGGAATGAATGTTAATTCGGGTAAGCAAACGGTAAAAGAAGCCATTAAGGATTACCTCAAGCGTTTGCCTTTCAATGGTGAGCTCTCCCTACAAGCCCTTACCGATGTTATTCAAGGGGTGGAAGGGGTCAAAGACGTGAGCATAGACAACGCGCAGACCAAATGGATAGAAGGGAGTATTTGGGGTAATTTCCAAGAGATAAATATAAATCGCATACCCGAAAGTGGTTATTTTGCAGTGAATTTTGATACAAATAATGACACCAAAAGCACCATTACCTACCTATGAGAATCTTTGAATTGAACTTACGGAGGCTCGTGATTTTGCTCCTGCCTACTTTTCTAAGAAAGTCCCGACTTGTCGCCTGGATGCAGATACTTATTGCTCCATTGGAACAGCTTCAATATGACTTCGGGCTGAAGAGAAATAGCGACCTGGTAACCCTCACGCATAACGGACAAAAGTGCTATCTAAGGAAGATACTCAATGATACTTTTGACCAGGCACTAAGGCGTATTCGTATAGAGGATATGACCCACTTTAACGCCTTATATATCTATACCGAGGCAGAAAATCAGCCTGTATATCTGGAGGAAAAGCACCTATATACTTCAGGGGAAATGCAAGTGAGCGGGGTGAATTTCTCCGTACATATACCGAATGAATTACGGGCAAGAAAAGTAGAAATTAAAGCCCTTATTGAAAAGTATAAAATAGCATCAAAGCGATATATAATCATTTATGAATAGAATCAATTTTGACAATACAGGAGGGTTTCCCTTAGGCACCTATACCCTCGACTTTATGCAGAAAAGCTACCAATTGCTCAATGCATTGGGTAATATAGCGGGGAATCTAAGTATCCTTTCGGGATGCGAAGAGGTAGGTCGTAGCATCACCGACGGAGTGGTGTATATTGATGGCGAGGTACTTCCTTTCAAAGGGGCTCCCATATCCGAAAAGGTCATCATTGTAGAGACCTCACAAAAGAGAATATTCAAAGACGGCGTAGAAAAAGCCGTAGAATATACCCGCTATGCTACTTTTGGCAATAGCATCAATGGTCACCTATGGGCTGACTTTAAGAGACCGCTGAATAATCAACAAATAGAAGCCCAATCCTTTACAGAGGAAAATTCTTTACTCAGGCGATTGGAAAAACTCGAAGAGCGGGTAAGAAAGACAGTACCTATAGGATTAGTAGCGATATGGGATAGGCCAGCCTCTGAAATCCCCGAAGGTTGGGAGGAACATACCGAAATGCAGGGAGTTGTACCTGTGGGGTATAAAAGTGATGATAGCGATTTCGGAGCGATAGGGACAAAAGTCGGCAGTAAAACGGTGAGCATAGAGAAGAACAACTTGCCTGATATAGAGATTGATTTGAAAAATAAAAATGGAAGTGGATTTGAAGTAATAGGTTTTAATCTAGAAAACTATAGTGGACAAAATGAAGGAGGATGGTCTAACAGTGGATCCTTACCCTATTGGGGGAAAGAATCAGGAAATAACATTAAAGCACACCTCAACGGGAAAGAACAGCCTATTAACAATATTCAGCCCTCCAGAATCGTAAAATTTATCCGATTTGTAGGATTTTAGATAAGTAATTATGACAGCAATACAAACATTAAAGCAATGGTTTTCCAACTTCAAGAAACCCACCCAAGAGCAGTTCTGGGCGTGGATAGACAGCTTTTGGCACAAAAGTGAGAAGATACCAATGGACTCTATAGAGGGGTTGGAGAATGCTATTCAGGGTACCGCTTCCGTGGAACAACTGCGCAACCATCTCACCGATAGTCAGGCACATAAGGAATTGCTTGACAACAAAGTAGACAAAGTACCAGGGAAGAAACTCACCACCGAGGATTTCACTACCGAGCTACGTAAGAAGCTGGAGGGGCTACAGCAGGTAGATGTCTCTGTATTGTTACCACGGGGGAACTTTTCTGGCACAGCTCAAGACTTGAAGGACTTGATAGACAACCTTACACGCATTCTACAAAGTCCTGATACAGAATTAGATGAGCTTCAAGAGATTGTGGCATATATCAAGCAGAATAAGCATATACTCAGTACATTAGGGATTAGTAATATAGCGGGTTTAGAAGATGCATTAGCAAACAAAGCTGATAAAGACCACAATCACGACGGGGTTTATGCTCCAGAAAAACATACACACCCAGAATGTGCAAACAGAGAACACCAACATAACTGGGATGATATTTTAAGAAAACCCAATAACCTTGCAACAACAAAACATATAGAAGATGCTATCAATAATATACAA
>CALFOY010000335.1 GCA_937919265.1 uncultured Capnocytophaga sp.
TATTAAAATAGTTTTATTAAAAACTAATTTTCTAGGTTGTTAAAAATGTAAAAAAAATCTTATTTTTTATTTAAAAAATGTACTTTTGCATCGTTTTTTTAAAAATAAAAAATGATAAGCAAACGACAACTTTTTCTTAAAAAAATATTTATCTGGCGAGTAAAACATCTTACAGATAGACAATTTATTCTTATACTAAGTGGAATATTGGGTATAGCATCTGGTATAGCGGCATTGGCTATGCGTAGTTTTACTCACTTTATTCAGTGGCTTTTGGAAGGGAATTTGGTGAAAAATATCACTTATGGATTTTATTTTATTTTCCCAATGATAGGTTTTACTTTTGTGTATTTGGTGAAAAAATTTGTTATAAGACACGATATTAACCACGGTATACCCTCTATTTTGTATGCAGTTGCTCACCAAAAAGGGATAATGAAGCGTTTTCAGGCTTATGGAAGTATTCTAACAGCACCAATTACTATTGGTTTCGGGGGGTCAGTGGGTCTTGAAGGACCAATGGTGGTAACAGGAGCGGGAATTAGTTCAAATTTATCAAGATTTTTTCATATAAATCAGTCCAATAGAATGCTTTTATTAGCTTGTGCTTGTGCAGGAGCTTTGGCGGCTATTTTCAAAATACCTATTGCAGCTATATTATTTGCAATTGAAGTTTTCGGATTAGATTTAACACTTTCTTCACTTATTCCTTTATTTATTTCTTCTCTTTGTGGAGTATTTACTTCGTATTTCTTTTTTGGGAATGAAGTACTTATCCCTATAACTATAACAAAAGCATTTTCTTTAAAAGGAATTCCTTTTTACATTTTGTTAGGAATTATAGGCGGATTGATGTCTGCATATTTTACTTTTGTTTATGAAAAAATTAATGCTTTTTTTAAGAAAATAAATTCTCCTTGGCAGAAAATATTATTAGGCGGAGCACTTTTAGGATTGCTTATTTTTATAATGCCTCCACTTTATGGAGAAGGGCACGAAATAATTAATCATTTAAAAGAAGGCCACCCAGAATTATCTCTAAAATCTAATATTTTTGATTTGGATTTATCAAATCCTTGGGTGATTATTGTCCTTTTGGCAGGGCTTTCATTTGTTAAAGTAATAGCTACTTCGCTTACTTTTGGAGCAGGTGGAGTAGGAGGTATATTTTCACCTATGTTATTTATGGGAGGAGTAATGGGAAATTGTTTTGCACGTATTATTAATGAGTTTCCTATTTTGGGGTATAAAGCAGAATTGCCTAATTTTACATTGGTGGGAATGACCGCTTTGATGACAGGTGTACTTCATGCACCACTAACAGCAGTATTCTTAATAGCCGAAGTAACCGGCGGTTATTCTCTATTTGTTCCAGCTATGCTTACTGCAGCAGTATCTTTTTCAGTAGCAAAATATTTTAATAAATATTCTGTTTATACAATGGAATTGGGAAGGAAAGGAGAGCTTATTTCTCAAAATAAAGACCAATCCATATTAACTCTTATGGATTTTGAAGAGGTTGTAGAGCATAATTTCACGCCTGTTTATACAGATATGAAACTCCGAGATGTAGTTTATGAAGGTATTCGAAAATCTAATCGTAATATATACCCTGTTCTTGACCGAGAGAATCAGGTTTTACAAGGAATTATTTTATTAGATGATATTCGTTATTTGATTTTTGATGTAGATTTATATGATAAAATTACCGCATTAGAGTTGATGCAAAAACCACCTGCTATCATAGAAATAGGAAATGATAAAATGAGTGAGGTAATGGAAAAATTTCAATATACAGGAGCTTGGAATTTGCCCGTAATAAAAGAAGGAAAATATTATGGCTTCATTTCAAAATCAAAATTATTAACTATTTATAGAAGAAAACTAATTTATTTTACACAGTAAAATATAAAAAAGAGAAATTAATTCAAATTAATTTCTCTTTTTCATTAAGTTATAATTCAATATTAGCAGGCTTTACCAACTCAGGAACAGGTGCATATAGGCTTATTTTTTCTTTTTTCACAGGGTGAATAAATTCTAAATGGTAAGCATGAAGACTAATGCTAGCATCTGGATTTGTACGTTTAGCACCATATTTAATATCTCCTCGTATAGGACAGCCTAAAGCAGAAAATTGCGCTCGTATTTGATGATGCCTTCCTGTTAATAGATTGATTTCTACAAGATTATAATTATCTAATTCTTTCAAGAGGCAATATTCTAAAATAGCTTTTTTACTATTAGGTACTTCTTTGTTATGAGCTGTAGATTTGTTTGTTTTTTCATTTCTGGTTAACCAATGAGTAAGAACTCCTTCTGTTGGAATATTTTTTTTATGAACTAAGGCTAAATATGTTTTTTTTACATTATTTTTATCTGAAAAAAGAGCATTCAATCGAGGTAATGCTTTTGAGGTTTTAGCAAAGACAACAAGTCCTGTTGTGGGGCGGTCTAACCGATGAACGACCCCCAAATACGCCTCTCCTTTTTTATTATATTTTTCAACTAAAAAAGATTTAATAATCTCACCCAGAGGCTCATCACCTGTTTTATCTCCTTGTACAATATCGCCAGCTCTTTTGTTAATTACGATAATATGGTTATCTTCGTAAATAACTTGTAAATTATCTTTGGTTGTTTTCATACAAAATTACGAATAAAAAGCAAAACTACAAAAAATAATGTAATTAGCTCATACAA
>CALFOY010000336.1 GCA_937919265.1 uncultured Capnocytophaga sp.
TCAAAATGATAACTGCTAAGCAACACACCTTCCAAGAGGGCGTATTTTTCTTTTTCGGAGAAAAGTTCCAGATTTTCAAGAACCGCCTCCACCGAAGATGAAACAGAAGACGGTTGTAGTTGTTGCACAATGGTTGCCCCTACTTGTCTTAAATCCTCTAATTCGTATTTGGAAACGGCTACCAGCAAACTTTTTTCTTCTTGCCAAAGATGCCAATGTTTATTCTCCTTATCCTCAAACGACTGATGAATTTCTTCTTTCAAATTTTCCTGAATATCAATATTTTGCAAATCTTTTTGGCTACGAATAAAACGAATTATTGTGCCTTTCTCAAACGATAATTTGTCGGCGGTATAGCGTTTTAGCTCTGTATAAAGGTAAGTATCGATCATTTTATTTATTTTTTTAATTGTTGAGAAAGTGTTTGTTCTCCCGCCTTCCACCCACAAGCGGTTAATTCTTCTGTTTGGAGAGCATCTAATACGCGAAGTACTTCATCTACATTTCTTCCCACATTCATAGGATAAACGCTCACCCATTGTATAATTCCTTGTGGGTCAATGATAAAAGTAGCTCGATAAGCAACTTTTTCTTCGCAATTTAAAATTCCCATTTCTTCGGCTAAAGATTTGGAAGTATCGGCAAGCATTGGAATAGAAAGTTCTGCTAATTGTGGATGATTTTCTCTCCACCCTAAATGTACATATTCGGTGTCGGTAGAAGCACCAATCAACACAGCGTTTCTTTCCAGAAATTTTTTATTATTTTTATTAAATTCTATAATTTCTGTTGGACAGACGAAAGTAAAATCTTTAGGCCACCAAAAAAGCACCATCCACTTTCCTTGTTCGGCTGCGTAGTTGTGTGTGATTTCAGAGATTTCTATGCCTTTCTTTGTAGAAATAACGGCTTTTTTAACAAATTCTGGTAATTTATCTCCAATGCTTAGTATTCCTTTTTGGATGAGTTGTAATTGCTCTTTCTGAACCAATTTTTTAATTGAATTGCACATAATCGAATGTTTTTATATTTTCTAAATTGTTTGTTATCAATCGTTTTTTCAAGTAAGTTAAAAAAATAGTTTTACTTATTGTATCTAAATTATTTTTTTGAATAAAGTTTATGTAACTAATGACAGATTTTTTCAATTCTCCCTGAATTTCTTCTTTTTTATAATTCTTTTCATAGAGATATAAAAGAAAATATATCACTTTTTGCAACATTTCCTCTGCATTTTTCAAATCTTTTATTTCCTGATAGCAATTTGCCAAGTTGTTACACGAAACAACGTACAATTGTACAAAAGGAACTTTCAGTCGGACGCAATCGAGAAAATTACCATTAAGCACTTCAGCTCTGTACAAGGCATTTAGATAGCCACTCAAAGCAACTTCATAATTTCCTTCGTTAAAAGATTCATTGGCTTCTTCGGTTAAAATCTTCCAATAATTTTCGATATGGTTTACACAAGTATCACTCATTATATTTCAAGTTTTGGTTAGCAAAATTCCAGTTTACAAGTTCCCAAAAACCTTCCACGAATTTGGGTCTTGCATTTCGATAATCGATATAGTAGGCGTGCTCCCACACATCGAGGGTAAGGATAGGAGTTTTATTTTTAGTCAGTGGAGTGAAAGCATCTTTCATTGGGAGAATTTCTAATTTTCCTTCCTGATTTTGAGCCAGCCACGCCCAACCAGCACCGAATAATTTTACGGCAGTGGCAGAGAATTGTTCTTTAAAATTTTTAAAACTTCCGAAATCGCGGTTGATGAGTTCAGCGATTTTTCCAGTAGGATTTTTTCCGCCATCGGGCGAGAGACAATTCCAAAAAAAGGAATGATTCCAATGTTGAGCTGCATTGTTGAAAATGGCTACTTGGTTTTCGTTGTAGCTTTTTCGGATGATGTCCACGATGTCTTTTTCCGCCCATTCGGTATCTTTTACCAATCCCGCAAGGTTGTTTACATAGGCAGCGTGATGCTTTTCGTAGTGATAATCAAAAGTTTCCTCTGTAATAATCGGATTTAGAGCATTTTTGTCATACGGAAGCTCTGGGAGTGTGTGATTAATATTCATTATTTTTCAGGTTTAAATAGTTAGCTTAATTGATTTTCAATTGTTTAATATTATTATTTTTAATATTTTTAGATTTGCAAAAATAATAATTTAGATTTATCTAAAAAAATAAATTGATGATTTTTTTATTTATCTTTTCAATATAGTTTTTTAATAATTTGTAAATCAAATATATAAAATAAAGTTTGATGTTTTACACGTTATTTATTTTTTGTTTTTTTCGGTGAGATGCTATTCTAATCTTTGCGAAAGAGTCATAATTTCTTTACAGATAGCCACTATTTGAGCGGTTTGTTTTTCAAGTTTAAACAGATAGGTGGAGGCTTTCTTTTCGGAAAAATTGCGATACAAAATCTTTACAATCACATTGTAATTCACTCCCACTACCCGAAATTACCCATAGAGTTCGGTGAGTTTGATATAAAAATCCTTTACCAATTTACCGATTTTTACACTTTTGATTTCTTTGGAAAATAATACCGAAATAAAAATATATCTTAAATGCAATAAATCCCAAAAATTTATTGCTGGGCAATTGGGTGTGTCAGAAAGTACCATTAGCAGAGAGCTGAAAAGAGGGGTATATCCCCCTCAAAACGCTCAGGAACACGCAAATATTCGCAAGGAAAGATTTGCTGTAAAATTGTGGGCTATTGTAAAAAACAAAATATCAATATGGTAAGTACTGAAAAGATTTATCAATATATCCGAGAAAATAAGGGAAAAGGAGGTGATTTATATCAATATTTAAGACATAAGTTAAAACATCGAAAACAGCTCCCTTTCCTTCGGAGAGGGCTGAGGAGAGGACGAAAACCAATTAGTTTACGCCCTGAAATCGTTTTGACTAATGAAGAATTTGGATATTTTGAAGTAGATTAATTGTGGGGGCAGAACACAAAAGAGCAATTTTGACGATTGTAGAAAGAAAAATATTTTTTTAATAATGAGTAAGTTAAGTAGTAAAAATGCAAAAAAATAACCAAAGCGATGATAGAGGCTTTGCTTCCGTATAAAGATTTTGTAAAAACCATTACGAGTGATAATGGATTGGAGTTTTGTGAACATTGTGCTTAAGGGTTGAATGTACCACATAAAAAATAAATCATCTGATAACCAAATTGTAAAATTATTTTTATCGCTGTAATTGGATTCTGTTCAGTGATATAAGGTAATAAATATAAGTTTCTGATTTTCAATAAAATAATTTATTTAAAAAATAAAAAAGCAACTGATAATTAACCAAGCATAATTATGTGTTGAAATACACTGCATTTAAATTCGTATTCCTCTTCCTCGCTCTGCTTTTATCTCCTTGTTTTTCTTGTTTCCGATTTAGAAGGAAACCTGCAAGAAGTCGTTACAGATTTAGAATGGACTGCTACCAAAAATGATTTGATTGAACTTGTTTATGCCTTACAACAAATTAAAGCCATTTCTTATGGGAAGGTGAGTATCAACAAAATCATTACTATCTTTGACAAAATATTCAATATTGATTTAAAAGATAGTCATCACGCTTTCCATCGGATGAAAACACGAGCCAAATCAAGAACCGTTTTCTTAGATGAATTAAAAAAGGACATTGGAAGAATATATGGATAGGTAATCCGTTTTCATCAGTGGGGTAATTAACTTACAAACGTCCCGTTTGATTGTTTTGAACGGGAGTACCTTACTATTGACCTTTTGAACAGGTGGCGGTTGCAAGGAGTGATTTAACATCACTCCTTGCAACCGCCACCTGTTCACAGGGCAAAGGTAAGATTTTTTTGCCAATTTGTAAATAGTTCGTACCTTTGCAACATTGAGTTACAACGCAAAACAAATAAAATCAATGAAATTGGCTCCGTTACTAAATCGTTACCTCATAGACTTTGATAAATAGGTAACTATCTGATAATAAATATATTATAAAATCAGCTACATTTCATATCAAAATCATCAAAATCTATTTCCATAAATATCCTTCTAATAGAACCATATGTAGGTACTTTACAGAAAGTTAGATACTTTTTGAACTCCCATTGGTTTTCTTTGAGGAAACGACCTATTTCTCGATAACCAGTATAACCTGACATTATTGCTGTTAAGCACATAATCAGGAAGTTAGCCATTTTATGGCGAATACCACGTCTTTTTCTAGTATCTTCTATACTAGATAACATTTCTATCAGTGTCATAGACTTTTACATTTTATTGGAATGCAAATATAGTAATTTAAAATAACTTACAAAACTTTGTAACAGCCCTGCCTTGCAGGGGGCTTAAAACGCACTCCGAAGTCGTGGTTTTTTACTTTTATATTTTTATTGTATTTCTAATGTAATAAAATTTTAATAATATATCTGATACATTACCAATTCTAATGACTATGTTCTCCAGCATTCACTAAGGTTGCGTTGATAAAGAATGCTCCTTTGGTGGCAATATTCTGTTCGGGGGCTATAGGTTTTACAGGGGCAATGGCAGTATACCCACTTTCGGAAGCTCCTTTTACTACCTCCACTTTCTCAAAAGAGGTTTCTTTATCCGAATTTTGGGTTACCAGAAAAATGTAGGATTTACCAGCATCCTCTACGATAGCCTCGTTAGGTACAGCAGGGGTCGTTTGTTTGTCAAGACTGATA
>CALFOY010000337.1 GCA_937919265.1 uncultured Capnocytophaga sp.
CTAGTACGGTCTCGTGGGCTCGGAGATGTGTATAAGAGACAGGTACTATTTTGATATGAATTACATCTATAAAACATCATCATACTACTATAGTGAATATTTCAGTATTTCATTTCATAAAAATACTACCTTTTTTACTTAAAAAACTCAATAAAACTCAAAAATAGTACTACGTTGATGATTTTGAAAATCATTTATAATAAAAATAGTACTCCACTAATTGTTTTTCACTTCATAAATACACAAAATAGTATTTTTATATATTATTTTTACTTATAAAAATATATTTATATAAAAACGATGAAGAGTTATGATACATAAAAACTATGTCATAACTCTTTTTTTATTATTTTTCAATCGAATTTATATGCATTATTTATCAAGAAAAGGTCTGCAATAGTTATAGATGCCATAGCTTCTACTATAGGGACTGCTCTTGGAACCACACAAGGGTCGTGGCGTCCTTTTCCGATAACTTCTACTTCGTTTCCTTCTCTATCTATACTCTTTTGAGGTTGCATTATAGTTGCAACAGGCTTAAATGCTACTCTGAAATAGATATCCATTCCGTTAGATATTCCTCCTTGTACTCCACCAGAGTTATTAGTTTGAGTTATCCCTTTCGTAGTGAAAATATCATTATATTCGCTTCCTTTCTTCTGTATTGAAGAGAAACCGCCACCATATTCAAAACCTTTTACAGCGTTGATGGACAACATAGCCTTCCCTAACTCTGCGTGTAGCTTATCGAAGACAGGTTCTCCTAATCCTGCAGGAACATTTTGAATAACACAGGTAATAATACCGCCTATTGTATCTCCTTGCTTACGAATTTGCTTTATATATTCCTCCATCTGTATTGCCAAATCAGCATCTGGGCAACGCACAGGGTTGTTTTCTATTTGAGAGAAATCTAATTCTTCATAATTTTCATTCTTTAATGATAAATTACCTACAGCAGATACATATGCAGTTATTTTTATTTGTGAAAGAAACTGTTTAGCTATCGCTCCAGCCACTACTCGGCACGCAGTTTCTCTGGCAGAACTCCTACCTCCACCTCTATAATCTCGAAATCCATATTTTTTATCATAAGTATAGTCCGCGTGATTAGGTCTATATACATTTTGTATATGATTATAGTCCTCTGAGTGCTGATTGTTATTCTCTATAATAAAACCAATGGGAGTACCTGTTGTTTTTCCTTGAAATATACCTGATAGGAAGCGAACTTTATCTGTTTCTTTTCGTTGAGTAACTATGGAAGACTGCCCAGGTTTTCGTCTGTCCAATTCGGTTTGTATTTTATCAAAATCTAATACTAAACCAGCTGGACAGCCTTCAACAATACCGCCAATAGCCTCTCCGTGAGATTCTCCGAAGGTCATAACACGAAATAATTTTCCGATTGAGTTCCCTGCCATATCTTTTTATTATTTTTTGATTTATTTTATTATAATTATTCTTCTAATCTTTTAATTTCTACTTCATAAAGTTGTGAAAATATTGCTTCGAGTTGGTCTGCTTCATTTTTTCTAACGTTAATATATACTCTGCAATCCATTTCTAATTTTTGATTTACTACATTAGCATTCTTTTCTTTGATTATCTTCATCACTTTATTCATATTTTTATATTCAAAACGGATTTCAAAAGATACATCTATAGTTCTTTCTTCTATTTTAGCTTCTTCGAGAGTCATTTGTGCAGTAGTTTTATACGCATTGATAAGCCCTGAAACGCCTAATTTTATTCCGCCAAAATAACGCACAACAATGATAAGTATATTTGTTAAATCATAAGACTGAATTTGTCCATATATAGGCAAACCAGCCGTCCCAGAGGGTTCTCCGTCATCATTAGCTCTGTATCTTTTCTTTTCTTTCCCCAATTGCCAAGCATAACACCAGTGTCTTGCAGAAAAGTGTTCTTTTTTGATATTTTCTAAGTGATTTTTTATCTCTTCTTCACTATTTACAGGAAAAGCATATCCTATAAACTTACTACTTTTATCTTTGAAGATAATTTCGGATATGTTTTGGGTCAATGTACGATAAGTATCCGTTATTTTTGTCATATTTTTTGGTATGATAGTAGTATATCGTTATCAATATATTGAATTTTATTGGGAGAATAATCTAATTTAGGAGCTTTTATCCCATTTTTCCATATTTTATTCCCTATAAACACTCTTGCTTCATCCCACAAGCCTTCATCAATAAATTTTTGAAGAGTAAATGTACCACCTTCCACTATAAGGCTCTGTATTTGGTTTTGATATAGATAGTTACATACTTGCTGAGGAATAGATTGCTCTGTATTGAGTTTATAAAAAGTTACATTAGGAGTATTTTGAGCATTTTCAAAAGTGAAAATAACTGATTTTCCATCTTTATAAACAGAATAATCTTTTGAAATCTTTAAATGAGGGTCTATAATTAGTCTTAAAGGATTATTTCCTACCCAATGACGAGTATTTAAGGAAGGATTGTCTTGTAAAATAGTATTTGCACCTACTATAATGGCTTGTTCTTGGCTTCTCCATTGATGAACGAGCTGTAGAGAGTGATTATTAGTAATCCAAACAGGCTTTTTGTCCTCTTTTTGGAGGGGAGCGATAAAATTATCTTGTGTCTGCGCCCATTTTAAGATGATATAAGGTCTTCTTTTATCGTGAAAAGTAAAAAATCTTTTATTGATTTCTTTGCATTCTTGTTCCAATACCCCTAGAATAACCTCTACACCATTATTTTTAAGTAGTTCGATTCCTCTACCAGCTACTTTAGAATAAGTATCTACTGTCCCAATAACTACTTTCGGGATTCTTTTATCTAAAATAAGGTTAGCACAAGGCGGAGTTTTTCCAAAATGCGCGCAAGGTTCAAGGTTTACATATAATGTACTTTCTTTTAATAGAGATTTATCATAAACACTATTAATAGCATTGACTTCTGCGTGTGGTTCTCCTTGTTGAGAGTGCCAACCTTCGCCAATTATTTTGTCATTATGTACAATAACACTTCCTACAAGAGGATTAGGATAAGTATAACCAATAGCATTACTTGCTAACTGCAAACAACGCTGCATATATTTGTTGTGTTCCATAGAGGCAAAATTACATTTTTTTTATGGATTTTTTGTAATTTACTAAAAAAACTTCTTATATTTGCCCATCGTAAAAACTCTTATAAGAAATGTTAAAAAAATTAGTGTCTTTTATTGTTTTGGGTTGTACTTTTAGCTTCTCTTATATTTCAGCCCAAGAGTTAAATATGGAGCAATTATCTAGTATCAATGTAGATAATTTATCAAATGACCAGATTCGTTCTTTCTGGGAAAAAGCTCAAAGCCAAGGATATACACTTTCAGACTTAGAAAATTTAGCCAAACTAAAAGGTGTTCCTCAAATACAAATTAGTAAACTCAACCAACGTATTTTAATGCTACCTTCAAAACAAAAAGTTGTTAGCAAAACTACTATTGTAGAAAAACAAGAAGGTATTGATACCTTTGGCATTACAGATAATAAAAATATAGATATAAAAAAGAGTAAAGTATTTGGTTTTGATTTCTTCCAGAATCCTAAAATTTCATTTGCGCCTAATGTTAATATGCCTACACCTGAAAATTATATTGTAGGTACTGGAGATGAATTAATTATAGATGTATGGGGTGCAGCTGAGAATAGCTTCTCTCAAAAGATTGATAATCAAGGAAATATCAATCTTAATATGATTGGTAAAATACGTGTTGGAGGACTAAATTTCAATGAAGTAAAAACAAAAATTAACTCTGCTTTAAGACAAATCTATTCTGGAATATCTGCCTCAGAAGGAAGTTATAATAAGGTATATACAAGTGTTTCTATCGGAAATGTTCGTACAGTAAAAGTTAATATTATAGGAGAAGTACAAGTACCTGGAACTTATTCTCTTAACGCTCTATCAACACTATTAAATGCTTTATATGCTTGTGGAGGTCCAACAGAAACGGGGTCTTTCCGAGATATTCAACTCATTCGAAATGGAAATAAAATAGCTACTTTTGATGTTTATAATTTCCTATTGAAAGGTTCTCAAGAAGGGAATTTAAACCTTAATGACCAAGATATTATCATTGTTCCTCCTTATAAAAATCAAGTAGAAGTAAAAGGAAATGTAAAAAGAGAAGGGTTTTATGAAATAAAAGACAACGAAAATTTAGCCACTCTTATTGATTTTTTTGGAGGTTTTAAAGCCAATGCTTATAAAGATAATTTAGTAATTGAAAGAATTGTAGGTGCAAAACGAGAAGTTAAAGAAGTTTCTTATAGTCAAGCAAATACATTTATAATGAAATCTGGTGATAAACTAACTGTTCAAAAATTATCAGATATTTATCATAACAAAATAAGTATAGGAGGAGCTGTATATCAACCTGGTAACTATGCTTATACTGAAGGAATGTCTGCTTTAGACCTTATTAACAGGGCTGCTGGTGTTTTAGATCAGGCTCATTTAGAAAGAGGATTATTATTCCGTACTACAAATCGAGTTGATAAACAAACTTTAAATTTCTCTGTAAAAGATTTATTAGATAAGAAAATCAATTTACCGCTACAAGCCAATGATAGTTTATTTATTTTCAGTAATGATAATATAAAAAATAAACAATTTGTTCGTATTGAAGGAGCTGTAAAAAATCCTAAAAGTGTTCCTTTTATGGAAGGACTAAAAGCTGAAGACCTCATTATAATGGCAGGAGGATTTATAGAAGGAGCTGATGCTAGTACAATTCATCTTTCACGACAAGTAAATGATGAAAATTTTAAAACAATTAGTGAAGTTCAACACATATCTTTATCTCCTGATTTAAAAGTATCCTCAGGAAGCGTAACATTGCAACCTAATGATATTATTACAGTCAGATACCAAAAAGGTTATTCTGCTCAACAATTAATCAAAATAGAAGGAGAAATTAGTTTTCCAGGGCATTATAGTATTTTAACAAAAGATGAAAGAATTTCTGATTTTATTGAACGTGCTGGTGGTATTACTCCTTATGCTTATCTAAAAGGCGCTACACTAATACGTAAAATAAAAGATTTGTCTGATAAAGAACAAATAAAACAACTTCAAGAGCTTAATAATGCTACAAATGAAATAAAAATAGAAAAAATAGGAAATGATAATGAATATAGAGTAGGTATTAATCTTGAAAAAATTATGAAAAATAAAAATTCATATCAAAATTTAATACTAAAAAATGAAGATATTCTTATCATCCCTTCTGAAAAACAAACAGTAGAGGTTAAAGGATTGGTTTTAGCTCCTTCTCTTGTTCAATATGAAAAAGGAAAAACACTTAAATCATATGTTAATAATGCAGGAGGATTTGCAAATAATGCCCGAAAAAGAGCTGCTTATGTAATGTATGCTAATGGAAGTGTAGAAGGCACGCGTAATTTCTTATTTTTCAAAAGTTATCCTAAAATAGAACCAGGCTCAATTATCATTATTCCTGAAAAGCCTGAAAGAAAATCTCTCTCTACAACAGAAACAATAAGTATCACTACAGCATTAACTACTTTAATGATATTGATTTACAATACTTTTAAATAACTTATGAAAAAAGGTAATAGAATAAACTATTACCTTTTTATTTTTTTTAATTATTTATTTCTTACTCATTTCTGTGAAATATTCAAAGAAATAAGGTATTGTTTCTATTCCCTTTAAGTAATTAAAAATACCATAATGTTCATTAGGTGAGTGAATAGCATCACTATCCAAACCAAAGCCCATTAAAATTGATTTTGAACCTAATTCCTCTTCAAACAAAGCCACAATTGGAATACTTCCTCCTGAGCGTTTTGGTATAGGAGACTTTCCAAAAGTAGTTTCATATGCTTTCGCAGCTGCTTGATAGCCAATATAATCAATAGGAGTTACGTAAGCTTTACCACCGTGGTGTGGAGAAACTTTGACTTTAACCCCCTTAGGTGCTATGCTTTCAAAATGTTTTGTAAACAATTCTGTTATTTCTTCCCAATTTTGATTAGGTACTAATCGCATTGATATTTTTGCAAAAGCCTTACTTGGTATTACTGTTTTAGCTCCTTCTCCTGTGTAGCCACCCCAGATTCCATTTACATCAAGTGTTGGTCTAATAGAATTTCGTTCATTAGTTACATATCCTTCTTCTCCATAAATATCATCTATATCCAATGCTTTTTTATATTCTTCCAATGAGAAAGGCGCTTTTGCCATTTCTTCTCGCTCTTGTTTTGATAATTCTTCTACTTTATCATAAAAATGAGGAATTGTAATATAATTATTCTCATCGTGAAGAGAAGCTATCATTTTTGCTAAAATATTTATAGGATTCGCTACTGCCCCTCCATATAAACCTGAATGTAAATCTCTATTAGGACCTGTAACCTCTACCTCTACATAGCTTAATCCTCTAAGCCCAGTAGTTATAGAAGGAATATCTTTAGCTATCATTCCTGTATCAGAAATCAGGATAATATCATTCTTTAACTTATCGTGATTATTTTTAACAAACCAACTTAAACTACCAGAACCTATTTCTTCCTCTCCTTCAATCATAAACTTAACATTACAAGGCAATTTTTCATTGGTAACCATATATTCAAGAGCTTTTACATGCATATAAAACTGTCCTTTATCATCTGCGGAACCACGAGCGAAAATAGCACCTTCTGGATGAATTTCTGTTTTTTTAATGATAGGTTCAAAAGGCTTAGACTCCCATAATTCCAGAGGGTCTGGTGGTTGAACATCATAATGTCCATAAACTAACACAGTAGGCAAATTAGGATCTATTATTTTTTCTCCATAAACTATTGGGTTTCCTGGTGTTTCACAAATTTCTACTTTAGGACACCCTGCCTTTTCAAGAGCCTCTTTTACAGCTTTCGCAGTGTTCAATATATCAGCTTTATAAGCTGAATCTGCACTTATTGATGGAATCTTTAACAACTCTATCAATTCATCAACCAATCTATTTTTATTGGTTTCAATAAATTCTTTTATTGTTGCCATAATTTTATAATTTATTTCTAAAAATTATTCTGTGGTGCAATTTACGAATTTTAAATGATATATAAAAGAAAAAAACCATTTCTTTTAGGAAATGGTTTATAACAGAAAATCTTTATTAAAATTTATTTTACTTTTTCAACAATTGCTTTGAATGCTTCTGGATGATTCATTGCTAAATCAGCTAAAACTTTACGATTCAATTCTATTTGACTTGCTTTTAATGCACCCATAAACTTAGAATAAGACAATCCAAACTGACGAACTCCCGCATTAATACGAACAATCCATAAAGCACGGAAAGTTCTTTTCTTATTACGACGGTCTCTGTAAGCATATACCATTGCTTTTTCAACAGCGTTTTTGGCAACTGTCCAAACATTTTTTCTACGACCAAAGAAACCTTTGGCTTGCTTCATTATTTTTTTTCTACGAGCTCTACGAGCTACTGCATTTACTGATCTTGGCATAATTTTTTATTTTTTTGTAGTAGGCGACTTTTTTTGTTCTTTAAAGCCATACTCCAAGGTTATACAATATTTACCTAACAATTATAATTATTTCAATCCTAATTGTTTTTTAACACTTGCTTCATCATTTGTATGAACTAATGTCGCGTGTGTTAAAGCTAATTTACGCTTTTTAGTTTTCTTTGTCAAAATGTGACTTTTAAAAGCGTGTTTTCTTTTAATTTTGCCAGAACCCGTTACTTTAAAACGCTTCTTTGCACTGGACTTAGTTTTAATTTTTGGCATTTTTTCTATTATTTTTTAAGATTTTCTGTTATTTTTTACTCTTAATATTTAGTAGAATATTTTATTTTTTCTTAACAGGAGCAATAAACATAGTCATTCGTTTTCCTTCTAGTTTTGGCATTTGTTCTACTTTTCCAAACTCTTCCAAATCTACTGCTAAACGAAGTAAAAGTTCTTGACCTTGATCTTTATAAACGATAGAGCGTCCTTTAAAGAATACATAAGCCTTTACTTTTGCACCTTCTTTTAAGAATTTTTCTCCGTGCTTTTTCTTAAATTGATAGTCATGATCATCAGTTTGAGGGCCAAAGCGTATTTCTTTTATTTCTACCTTAGTAGCTTTTGCTTTTAGCT
This sequence comes from uncultured Capnocytophaga sp., assembly GCA_937919265.1. Lineage (GTDB taxonomy): Bacteria > Bacteroidota > Bacteroidia > Flavobacteriales > Flavobacteriaceae > Capnocytophaga. The sequence continues at coordinate 8,153 of CALFOY010000337.1, forward strand.
CTTTAGCACGTTTTTTCTGTTCGTAGAGAAATTTTTTATAATCTACGATTTTACATACAGGAGGTTGTGCATTTGGAGATATTTCTACAAGATCCAACTCCATTTCTTCTGCCAACCTTAGGGCTTCTTTTGTAGGATACACACCTGTTTCTATGTTTTCCCCTACCAAACGCACTTCCGGTATACGAATATCTCTATTCACCCGATGTAAAGTTTTTTCTTCACCTGCGTTTTTGTTGTTTGATACTTTGTTATTAATGGCTTTCTAATTTTAGTTAAACTTTATTTGAGAAAGGTCGTATATTTTTATTAATTTCTTGTTGTAAAAAAGTTATGAATTCTGGAACTTTCATTATACCAAGAGTTTCTCCTCCATGCTTTCTGATAGAAAGTACTTCATTTTTCTCTTCTTCCTCTCCAACAATTATCATATAAGGAAGTTTTTGTGTTTCAGCTTCTCGTATCTTCTTACCAATAGTTTCATTTCTATTATCTATTGTAGTTCGAATGTCAGCCTCTTGTAAAAGTTGCGCTACTTGTTGAGCATATTTTTCATATTTCTCACTTATAGAAAGAATTATTGCTTGTTCTGGTACAAGCCAAAGAGGTAATTTTCCTCCTGTATGCTCCAATAAAATAGCTACAAAACGTTCCATACTTCCAAAAGGAGCTCTGTGAATCATTACTGGGCGATGTAACTCATTATCAGCACCTTTGTACCAAAGATCAAAACGCTCTGGTAAATTGTAATCTACTTGTATAGTTCCTAACTGCCAACTTCTTCCCAAAGCATCTTTTACCATAAAATCCAATTTAGGACCATAGAAAGCTGCTTCTCCTGTTTCTATTACATAAGTAAGATTTTTCTCTTTTGCTGCATTTATAATTGCATTTTCAGCTTTTACCCAATTCTCATCTGTACCTATATATTTAGACAAATTCTCAGGATCTCGTAAGGATACTTGTGCTGTAAAATTTTCAAAACCAAGAGAGCCAAATACATAAAGTACTAAATCTATTACATTTTTAAACTCAGTATCTAATTGCTCAGGAGTACAGAAAATATGTGCATCATCTTGTGTAAAACAACGAACACGAGTAAGACCGTGTAATTCTCCACTTTGTTCATATCTATAAACAGTACCAAACTCTGCAAAACGTTTTGGTAAATCTTTATAGCTCCAAGGATGAGAATTATATATCTCACAATGATGTGGACAGTTCATAGGTTTTAATAAGTACTCTTCCCCCTCATTTGGTGTTGCTATTGGTTGAAAACTATCTTTACCATATTTATCCCAATGTCCTGAAGTAACATATAGATTTTTATGTCCTATATGAGGAGTAACTACTTGCTCATAACCTGCCTGTTTTTGAGCTTTACGCAAAAATGCCTCCAAACGCTCACGAAGAGCTGCTCCTTTAGGCAACCACAAAGGCAAGCCTTGCCCTACTTTATTCGAAAAAGTAAATAATTCTAACTCTTTACCTAATTTACGATGATCTCGTTTTTTAGCTTCTTCTAAAAGAGTTAAATATTCTGTTAAATCTTTCTGTTTAGGAAAAGAAATTCCATAGACACGTGTCAGCTGAGGATTATTTTCATTACCTCTCCAATAAGCACCTGCCACACTTAATATTTTCACAGCTTTTACAAATCCTGTATTAGGCAAATGCCCACCACGACAAAGATCTGTAAATGTACTATGATCACAGAATGTTATAGAACCATCTTCTAACGCCTCTATAAGTTCTGTTTTATACTCATTTTTTCCTTTATAATAAGATAAAGCTTCTGATTTGCTAACAGAACGCATTTTAAATTCATGTTTTCCACGAGCAATTTCTAACATTTTAGCTTCTATAGCAGGAAAATCTTTATCCGAAATAGAATTTCCATTAAAATCTACATCATAATAAAACCCATTTACAATAGCAGGACCAATTGTAAGTTTTATATTAGGATACAATTCTTCCAGTGCTTGTGCTAAAATATGTGCTGATGAATGCCAAAAAGCTTTTTTGCCCTCTGGACTATCCCAAGTATATAAAACCAAATTACCATCTTGAGTCAAAGGCGTGACGGTCTCTATGGTAGTTCCGTTAAAATTAGCGGAAATAACATTTCGAGCTAGTCCTTCACTAATGCTCTCTGCCACTTGTTTAGGAGTGATACCTTTTTCAAACTCCTTTACTGACCCATCTGGTAATGTAATTTTTATCATTGAATTATTTTTTAACAAACTTTTTAAAATACAAACAGAAAAAAGCAACTCATTTTCAATAAAGTTGCTAATTAATTTTATTCTTTATTTAAAGAAAGAATGTGCAGTAACATCTGTTCTTTCAGTTCCTTCCTTTGAAAATTTGGAAAGCTGACCTATCCAATAAAAGAAAAGAATAAACAAAACAAAAATCATAACCCACGCTACAATATTTGCAGACCACCAACTTTCTAATTCTGATTTTCTAAGAAAGTTATAGGGAATAAACAAAATATTCTCAAAAAACCATTGTATTCCTTTAAAAAAACTTGTCATTGTCTTTATTTTTGGGGCAAAGATACAATTTTTTTTTTAATCTATATATTTTTTTAAAAAAATTTCTTCCCCTATTACAAAAGATTCAGTACTTTGAACCAAAATACTTTGATTTCCATCGTAACATTCTATTAAATAGTAACTTCCATAGAAATAAGAATGTATAACTTTTGCTTTCCAATCAGATACTGTAACTACCTGAATTTGATGCGGATATAATATTTCTTCTTTTTCTTCTTGTTGTAAAATATTTATTTGTCCAAACAAAGCAGAAATATACTTATCTTTATAGTTATAAACATTTTGAGGAGTATCAAATAACAAACTTTGCCCCTCTTTTATTATCATAATTTTATCTGAAAAACAAAGAGCATCTATACTTTCGTGTGTAGCCATAATGCAACTAATCTTTTGTTCCTTTAGATATTGTAAAAGATTTTGTTGTATTTTATTTTTCAAAAATGTATCTATTTGACTAAAAGGCTCATCCAAAAGAAGCAATTCAGGTTCTTTTGCTAAAACCATAGCCAAAGCTACTCGCTGTTGTTGTCCACCACTTAAATATAGAGGTTTTACGGATGCAAAATCTTGCATTTCAACCATTTGAAGCAAATCTTTTATACGTTTTTGCTTCCATTCTAAATCTAAATTAGAAACATATTTTCCTACATTTTCAGCAACGGAAATATAGGGCATCAAGCCAAAATCTTGAGCTAAATATTTCATTTTTGAGAAACCAGGAACTAAATTAAAAGAAGTCCCTTTGACCTCTTCATTATTCCAAAAAATAGTTTTCTCTGGCAAATCATAAAGTCCATAAATACACTTCAAAAGAGTAGATTTTCCTGAACCACTTGCTCCTATAATAGAGAGAATTTCACCTTCTTTTATGGAAAAATTAATGTTTTTTAAAACTTTTTTTTCATCATAGCTAAAAGAAAGTTTTTTTATCTCAAGTTTTTTTATTTTTGACAATATTCAATTTTTTATTAATAAGGTGCTATGACAAATGCCGCAGGATAAACATTCTTTACTTTAGATAACGCTTTTTCAGCCTCTAAACGAGTACGAAATTTACCTATTCTAACTTTATAATTAGGTGTTTCAAAAGTCATTACACTTGGATAGTTAAATTTGCTTGATGCATTTTTCATTTCATTATTAGCATCTGAAACATTACCATTATACACTTGTATTTGATAGGTTTTTTCTAACTGTGCAAATTCTTTTTTCACCTCCATAAATTCCTTTATTTGAGTACTTTGATTTATTTTCATTTGCCCAAAAGCAACTACTGAAAACAACCCAAAAAAGAATATCTGTCTCTTATACACATCTGACGCTGCCGACGAAGAGGATA
>CALFOY010000338.1 GCA_937919265.1 uncultured Capnocytophaga sp.
TGCGTGAGGCTGTAATTAATGCCATTGTTCATAACGATTATACCTCTGAAATACCACCCAAATTTGAGTTCTTTGATGACAGAATTGAGATTACCTCATTTGGTAGTTTGCCACAAGGTATGACAGAGAAAGAGTTTTTTGAAGGTTATTCGGTACCACGCAATAAAGAGTTAATGCGTGTATTTAGAGATTTGGATTTAGTAGAACATTTGGGGTCAGGTGTCCCTCGTATTCTAAAAAGCTATGGAAAAGAATGTTTCAAGTTTACAGAGAATTTTTTACGAATGATATTTCCTGCCTCCGAGCAAATGACCGAGCAAGTCACCGAGCAAGTCACCGAGCAAGTCACCGAGCAAGTCACCGATTTGATTAAAATACTATCCGAAGAGATGGATAGACAAGAAATACAAGATATGTTAGGACTTTCTCACAGGGAACACTTTCGAGCAAAATATTTAAAACCTGCATTGGAACAAGGATTTATTGAAATGACTATTCCTGACAAACCTAATAGTAGGTTACAAAAATATCGACTAACCATCTTGGGCAAACAATTAAAAGATAAACTATAACTACACGACAAAAATTGATAAACATTGATTTTAAGATAGTTATTCCCTGAAATTAATATCCTTGATAGGTAATCCAAGCCGTACTTAAAGATACTTATGGCTCTATTGCCGTGTTTCATTATTCTAATAGCCTTTATGTTTGTATCAATATAATCACCTATCTTATAACACCAAACAAAAGCAAGCATTACTAATAAAACTAATTTCTCTATTCTATCCATCTGAGTTACATGGGTATCTTCGAGATTAAAACCACTGCTCTTAAATGCTTTGAATAGTGTTTCTATTTGCCATCTCTTTGCATATTTTTCTAAAGATTCTTCAGGTTTATTGAAAGAAATGACAATACAAAACTCTATTTTATTGTCTTTTATTGTCTTCATTCCTGAAATATAACAATATTCATCATTAATTACCATTATTCTATGGAAATGTCTTAACTCTCCAATCTTTAGATTGTTGAAATAATGCCATGCTTTGGCTAATACTTGCTTTTTAGGGTCAAAAACCATAAAATTTTCTCTTATCCTAATGTGATAAGCTATTCCATTGTCATTTAAGAAAGCAATCCACTCCTTTCCTACAAATTCTCTATCTGCTAACAAACAATCAATACAATCGGAACCGAACCAACTTATGAAATCATTTATTAAGGCAATCCTTTCTGCTGTATTGGAGTTACCTCTCTTATCTAACATTTTGAACATTAAAGGGAAAGCAATATTTTTATAACTTATCCCCAACATTAAGATATTGATATCTTTCCCTCCTAACTTCCAATTAGTCCTATCCATTACCAATATCAAGTTATTTTTCTCAGGCAGTAAACTAAAAATAAGTTGAGCTATCCATTTCATAGGTAGGACTACATCTGCAAGAAAACGTTGAATCCGTCTATAATTACTTGAGGTAACTGCTTTATTATCAAATCCTATTGATAACTTTTGAAAATTGACAGTCTTTACCTTGCATAAAGAACTGATTAACAAGTATATAAATTTAATTCTTGCTAAATTAAATTTGCTAGAAAAATACCTTTGGAATATAGATAATAAATTTGTACTTTTGTTTCCTGAGCTGATATTCTTTTTTAGAGTCATAATTGTGGTAGATTAGAAACTCTAATATAATGAATTTCAGCTCTTTTGTCAAGTACCTTCAATATTATTTTTTGTCATGTATTAAACAAATATGTTGAAATGAATATAGTTTATTTTTTTATGGAAGGTAATAGTAAAAATGTCTGCATTGGGCTCAACTTTATATTGAAGCATTTTCTCAAACAATGTGTGGATTTGAGTCAAAAAAAAAACAAATATTTGTCAGCAGTGTGTGAGACTATTTCAGATAGTACACATATCAGAATCTTAATCAAATTTGTATTAATGTTAAAGATAGATAACCAAATAATGCACATGAAAGGTATTAATATTCATACTATTATGAACATAAGAGAGTGAGAAAGAATATAATGATTTCAAATCAAACAAAAAGATATTTATACATTTTTATTTGTCAGAATATGGAAAACAATAATATTAGAAATTTACAGTCATTAAAATATGATTATAATAAAGGTATTGTCTCTGCACTTGTAGGTGCTGGATTTTCCAAGAACGTATCATTCTCTTTATATATGGATTGGAGTACTTTATTGCAAGATATTATAGATGATTTATTTAAATTAGAAATCCAACAATATGTTAATAATACATTTTATAGGAAAATAAGTTCTATAGATAAGGAAGATAAAGAAAAAGAACTAAAAAAAGAATTTGTTGATCACATACTAAAACAACATGGATATTTGGGAATTGTATCAAAATATATACTTCAAAAGGGATATAGAGAGGTTATTGAAGACTATATAGAAGAACGAACCCCATTTGCTAAAAAAAACGATGAAGATAATACAATATCCTTGTACATAAAAGGAACGAGAAAAAAGAGATTCATGAGTCTGATTTTTCTGTTCATAAACAATTGTTATTGTGTGATAAATTTAAGAATATATATACTACAAATTATGATAATCTTTTAGAATTTGCATCTAAAAATTTATTACCATCAAATATGGAAGTACCATGTTTAACTACTTCTTGGAATTTATCAGAAGGGTTTCAGAAACGGAGTATTATCAAAATACATGGTTCTTTATGTATGGAAGAAAATGCTGATTTTAGTTTTGATGGCGATAGTCATTTGCGTTATATAATTGCTCAAGAAGATTATGATACATATATTAAAAAGCATGAAGCTTTTTCTTATCTAATGAGAATTTCTATGCTACAAGGTAAATTTTGTTTATTAGGATTCTCAGGAAATGATCCAAATTATATGGGATGGGTTAAATGGATGAGTGACATTCTAGGAAAAGGGAAAGATAAGGGACCAAAAATTTACCTTGTAACATTTAAAAATGAAGAAAGCTTAGGGAAGAAGCTATATTATAGAAATCATTATATTCGAGAAATTAACCTTATGGATAACAAGGTTCTTTCTTCATTGGGATATGATCAATCTGAAATATCAAAATTATCATTATCTGCTCCTAACTCTTATAAAGAAATTCTTGAAAGTTTTCTAAAAATCCTTCGTAAAACGGAAGATGGAGTTTTGAAAGAAACTGATGATGGTAGAGGAAATTATACTTTTGAAGACATACCTGAGACTTCAATAGGGAGTGAAACTACAAAAGTAGAACTAACAACTTCAGAGAAAACTATTTCTTTCGAATATAAAGAATTATGGAATGAGGCATGTTCAAAATTCTATCGTCAGGAAGATTTATCTGAGATTTCTGAACGTATTAAAAATGCAAAAATTAAATATTCTTTCTGTAAGGTTGTTTATAATCAAAAATACTTTATAGAAACGACTCTTAGAAGGAAAGGAGATTTAACAGAACCTGAAGCTTATCTTTTTGCACTTGCAGTTAAAGAAACAGGGCAATTGCCTCGTTATTATTCCCCATTCTTGCAGGATAAGCCTATTTTAGATTCGATACCACTTTGGAAAGAAATTATACAAAGAGAGGAAACTCTTAAAGGAAGTATAGAGCTCTTACAACATGGTAATTCGTCTGATTATTTTACTTATGAGAATATTCAAAGGAAATTATTTCATTTAGATTTTGAGACTGCTCATCGACTTTTAGAAGATTGGGAGGCAAAAGGTTATTGGCTACAAGCAAAAACCATGCGGTTAGCTGTATTTCATGGAAGTGAAAAGGCGTTTGAAATCTTGTCATCATATATTGATAGCCTTGACAATGTACAAGAAAAAATGTATGCATGCATTTTAGCCAACTATATTTCTTTTAAGTATCCTCGACCATATAATTTGAAGTATTTCTTACAAAATAATATTTATGGACAAGGTGAGATAATCAGTTACATCCTTGAAAAGATGAGAAGTAAAGAAGATAAGCCTAAACAGAGGGGATGGGTGGGTTCTTCATATAGCCTTGGTTCTAATAACACTCTATATGAGCAAAGCCTGAGATTTTTGCAGTTTATATTTGATACAGGACTGTACTTAAACTTTGGTATTACATCTTTTGTTAATATTAAGGATTGGTATAAAGTTTGTAAGAATCTATTTAGGTTTTTACCATATCCTTGTTTCTTTTATTCAATTCAATATCATGATGAGGGTGTATTAGAACGTATTGGACAAGATTTCGCCTTTACCCCTGAATTGTTAGAAGAGAATAAAGACTTACTACTATCCTCTTTAAAGGCGTATGGAAATCAGTGTACTCCAGAAACGTTCTTATCTGGAATACTAAATATTACAGGTCCTTTATACTTATGTGTAGATGAATCAATTTGGTTTGACTCCTTTAAAACGAATATTTTTGATTTTATGATTACTCATATTTCTGAATATACTCATAGTGACATAGTTGTAAAGAATGTAGAGAATGCGGTTTCATGCTTAAAGAGTAAGTATTATCTTGAAATTATTTTAGAAACTCTTTTGCAACATGCAAAAGATAATATGGATATAGTTCAAAGAGTAATCTGTTCTGATATGAATCTAAAATATTTAGATGAAGAATTGAATGAAGGGATCTCTAATTTACTGGAAGAACTAATTTGTGTATATCCTCAAATAGATATAACCGAAGTTGTATATTTCTTAAATATAAACAAATGCTTGCCAGATAGGTTATTAAAACTGTTCATGACTAAATTAAAAGAGGTCAGTTTTGATGACATCCCCTCAGAAGTAGGGTCTCTTTTTTACATTTGTATTTTGGCTAAAAATGATGAGGAAATAACTAAAAAGGCGAAGCAAAAGATACTTGAAAAGGATATATGGCATTGTGGTGTATTACCTGACGGGTATGGTATGACGTTCCCCAATTACATACACCCACAGTTTTTTAAGGAGGTCAGAGAATGGAATGATGAAGAATTTAAAATTATCTCAAATAATCTGAAAGAAAATATCAATAAATATAGTGCTTTTTCAGAGAAACTCAGAGAGGATTCGTTCATGAAAAACGTCCAAATAGCTTATTTATCCGATGTTTTGCAATATATAGAGTCCCTATCAGACGATCGTAAAAAGAGTTTGGAGGATATAAGAGAACTTACAAAGAGCTTATTAAGTAGTAGAGTATCATATGACTCTTTTATAGAGGCGATGCTTTCAGAACAATCTGCAGATGTTTCTAATGGAATAGATAATATTGTTCAGGGAGTCCGTTCCTCAGGTTTGAAATCATATCATAATGAAATAAATTTTATAGTTGATAGAGCCATTATTGGAGAGCAAATAGTTTTAAGTAAAAACCTCTCTGTAATAGAATGGTTAATAAGAAACTATGAACAGGATTTCAAGGAAATGCAAATAGACTCAAAACTATTAGTTCTTTTATCTGTTTATAAAAACAGGTGGCAAGATATGGATGAATTTCGTCCAGATCATAGCTTTGAAGATTTATATTATATTGCAAATTATTTAAAAAAAGAAGGACATGACAATGATAGTATTCAGTATTGGTTGACAGACAGCTTTGTACGTATTTTCTTATAAAACGTTCTCTGTTGCAAGAGTGTTGAGATGTTTTTCAAATATCATTAATCGAAGATGAATATAACAATAGAAAAGATACTTGAGTTTCATGATCTATTTCCCGAAGAAAAAGAAATAGATATTTGTAGCGTACTAAAAAAGTATAGTAAAAAAAATTTAGTGTTAAGCAGCAATGTTTTAAGTCATAATTATGGAAGAGCGTATATACCAGATAAGAATAATACGTTTTTTTCTAGTCATAGTGAAAAGCATCTTGAAGATTTAAATAATCGGTTTGGGCAACTCACAAAAATAAGTGGTCAAAAGATATTCTGTTATTGTACTACTAAAACCTCTTTGGAATTAATGAGATTTATCTTTTCTATCCCTATAAATGAATATAAGAATGATGGAGATATAGAGGATTTTGAATATGATTTATTCCGAGTCATACTTCAAATAAATGAAAAACTTATGAGTTTCGAAAGTACAAATGAACAAAATCTTGCTACTTTAAGTTTTTTGAATTTCTTTATCATGAATGATATTAGTGGACAAGATTTCAGAGATGTTTTTATAAGACAAGTCCAATATTATTCTATTTTGTCTAAATTTATAGAGACAGATTCTGCTTGTGACAAGGCTAAAGAAACTTTTTATAAAAGTGCTGGGATTACTAAAATGTCCGATTATGCTAAAACATGGCTGGTTCTTATTGCTTTTGAATTTGAATATCAAAAGAAACAAGAGAAAGGATGTCCTGTCATAGACTTAAATAGATTACAAGATGTTGATGGTATGCTAAACATTCCTGTGTTAGATTTTCTTTCAATCAATCTGAATGAGTATATTTCCTATAGTAATACAGAGATAAAAAGTAGAGATATTAATGTAGATTATCGCATATTTAGATCACGTCCTTTAATAAAAATTAGTGATAAAAAATATATTATATATTGTTTTCCTATCTTAGTAGAGAGACTCTATAACAGTTTGTTTTTTGATTTAAAAGATAGTTTCAAGCATGCGTTTAACTTCTATAACAAAGATTTTGTGGAAAAAGTTTTGTTTCAACCACAAGTTCTGCAATGTCTTAATGAAAAAATAACATCCAAAATATATCCTCCTCGAGAGATGATTCTTTGCCGCGATAAAATCAAAGAAGAGGATAATCAGCCAGATTTTTATTTACGTGAAAATGATAATCTGATATTATTTGAATGTAAAGCTATACGCATTAATGGTGAACTCAAAGACAAATCTGACATTGATGAACTATTGAATATTCTGAAAAATAAATTGTATTGCTCTATTGAAAATATAGATAAATCAAGAGGTAAGAAGAAAAATGCAGAACGAGTTGGAGTAACACAGTTAGTCCAGCAAATGAAAATGATAGATGCAGACACTTTTAAGTGGGATAATAAAATACCAGATGAAGTAGCCTATTATCCTGTAATTATCTTAGAAGATCCTCGTTTTGTTGTACCTGGTTTATCTTATATTATCAATTCTTGGTATAAGCCACTTGTTGAACAAGAACTCCCTGATCAGATGTGTCACCCAGTAGTAGTAATGTCTATAGATGTGCTAATGTTATATTCCCATATTTTCAAGGTACAAGGCTTTCATAATGTTTTTGATAAATATTTCCAAAAGGCTGTTCGTTATTCCGCGAATGGGGTTACGTGGACTTTTGAACCATTTGCTGATTTTAATGTGTTTATGCAAGAAAAATATAAATTATCCCCGCAAAAGAAGGAACTGTTATTTGAGAAATTTAGAAAAACTTTGGATATAAAAGAATGCAAAAATAATAACGCCCAAGATGTTTTGTAATCAATACAATAGCATCATATTTAGCAAACATTTTTGTATCACAAATTTATAAATTATTGATTTTCAGTATCAGTTATTTTTGAAGAAGGAAAATTCCTTACAGCTCCAGCTTCTTTTATTACTACTGAATTTGGGTTATATTATATATTAGGTTTTTTATGTAGTTCTTTTGGGAAATATTTTATCTATAGCAATAGTGATACTACAGGAGCAGGAGATATTATGCTAAATATACAATCTTTAATTAAAATACCAATACCTCAATTAGAATCTAATAAGCAAAAAACTATTGAGGATAAGGTTTTTGAGATTATTAATCTAAAAGGTAAAAATATAAGTACTGATACTTTAGAAAAAGATATTGATAGTCTTATAAATAATATCTTTGGATTTAATGATGACGAAATCTCTTTTATAGAAAATATATAACTAAAAAAGCCAAAATTTATTTGGCTTTTTTTATTTTATAAAGAATTTATATAATTAATTTCTTCTTCTGTTAATTTGTATAATTGTGATACTACTTTTTCAATATTATTTTCATTATTAATATCGATAATATCTTTAGGAATTGGTAATTTTTCTAAGAATATTTTTTTATACCTATAACCATCAGTTCCAAGTCCTCCACCAGCATAAAAAGTTTTAAAAAAGAAAGTTACAATCTTTGAATGTAGTAAATGATAAAGATATTCCAAATGTTCTCCAATCATTATAAAAGTAGTTGCCTCTGCAAAAAACTCCCCTTTATTGTCTAAATAAAATTGAGGCTCTCTAACTATTTCACTATACATTATTTTCTGTTTAGAAAAATCCTCGATATAAGCACAATTTCTTAAATTGTAAGGAGTATCTCCTTGGTCTGCTCGTTTTTCTAATTGAGGGTAAAATAAATCTAAATGTGCTTTTACTGCTGGGTAATCCTCTATATTTATGCGTTTTATACCTTTTTCTTTTACTCCATTATGTGTATTAATTAGGTATAAATCGGCAAAATCATATCCATATCTTTTTATGTCCCTGCCACGCAAAATAGGTCTTATAATTTCTTCACTTTTAGGGTCCTGCGCTATGAGTTCTGCCCGTTTGGCTCCATCAATAATAAAAGCATCATTAAAACCTGTTAAAATTCCTCTGTAAATATTGATATCCCAATCTTTAAGCGGTGTACCTATGGCTTCAATTTTAGCTTTAATGCGTTGCTCAATATCAGAGAGTATTACCCAACTTTCAGCATTTTCAAACTGGGTATATTGAGTGTGTTGTTTAACGTAAAGGCTGGTAAAAAATAAAGGTTTATAGTTTTATTTTATTTAGACAGAAACCGATAAATTTCTGCAAATTTTGTATATTTTTGTTTAAATAACCATTAAAATAATTTTTTAAAGATGATTTACGGATACATCAGGGTCAGTACAGACCGACAAACAGTAGAAAATCAACGATTTGAAATCAATCAATTTTGCGAAAAACAACAACTTTTTGTTCACAAATGGATTGAAGAAACTATTTCGGGAACCAAAGAAGTGCAAGAACGTCAGTTAGGAAAACTCCTCAAGCGAATGAAAAAAGGCGATATCCTTATTTGTTCCGAGCTCTCGCGGTTGAGGCGTAACCTTTTGATGATTATGGGAGTGCTCAATGAGTGTATGAACCGTGATATTCAGGTCTGGACAATTAAAGATAATTATCGCTTGGGGAGCGATATTAATAGCAAGGTGTTGGCGTTTGCTTTTGGGCTTTCGGCTGAGATTGAAAGGAATTTAATTTCTCAACGAACTAAGGAAGCCTTAGCACGCAAGAAAGCCGAAGGAGTTATATTAGGTCGCCCTAAAGGAAGTAAATCTGCGAAGACAAAACTCACCGGACAGGAAAAACAAATAAAGGAACTATTAGAAAAAAAGTATCATATTCGGCTATTGGGCGTATTTTGGGAGTACATAGGCTTACAGTGAGTGCTTTTGTAAAAGAACGATTATAATCAAAATATTAAATTATTTCTTAAAATAAAAAGACAGAACAATAATATTCTGTCTTTTGTATAATATTCTGATTATTAAGTATTTACTCTGTAAAGAGATTTTCTTCAAATAAGTCTGCAACAGACCAATAACGGTCTCCAGAATCGTAATTCACAGTGAGAACTACTTCATTTTCTTTGATTTCTGGGAGCTTTTTAGCAATAGCAGCCAATGAAGTACCGGTGGATATACCCGCAAGGATTCCTTCGGTTCTTACTAATCGCTTGGTATATTCATAAGCCTCATCTTTTTCAATTGTAATAATACCATCATAGATAGAGGTGTTAAGCGTTTTAGGGATAAATCCTGTTCCTATTCCTTGTAGTGGGTGAGGACCTGGTTTTCCACCACTAAGTACAGGAGAACCAGCAGGTTCTATTCCTAATACCTTTGTATGAGGAAACTTTTCTTTGAGTACTTCTCCAATTCCTGAGAGGTGTCCTCCAGTTCCTATTCCAGAGATGAAATAATCTACACCATTAGGGAAGTCATTAAGGATTTCTTGAGCGGTAGTAAGGCGGTGAATTTCAGGATTAGCAGGGTTTTCGAACTGTTGGGGAATCCAAGAATTAGGAATAGAAGCTGCTAGTTCTTTCGCTTTCTCTACAGCTCCTCCAGTACCTTTTTCCTTAGGAGTAAGCACAAAAGAAGCTCCATAAGCAGAAACTAACTTTCTACGTTCTACACTCATTGATTCAGGCATAACTAGTACTAGTTTGTATCCTTTTACAGCAGCTACCAAAGCGAGTCCTACTCCTGTATTTCCGGAAGTAGGTTCTATGATGATGGTATCTTTGTTAATAAGTCCCTCACGCTCAGCTTTTTCAATCATAGCTAATGCAATTCTGTCCTTGATGCTTCCACCAGGGTTGCTTTTTTCAAGCTTAATCCATACTTGATGGTTAGGGAATAATTTGGAAAGGCGGATAACAGGAGTATTCCCAATAGCTCCTAAAATATTATTGTGCTTCATAAAAAATAAATTATGTTAAATAAAAAAGGTTTTTTATATATGAAAAAAAATAGGTTCAGGGGATAGGTTCTTTTGCTTGGTAATCACTTCACTTTTATAGTACATTACTGTAAAAGGTTCTACACTTTCGGTAAGCCATACATTTCCTCCAATAGTGCTATCGTGACCTATATGTGTCTGTCCTCCTAAGATGGTGGCTCCTGAGTATATCACTACATTATCTCCTATTCTGGGGTGTCGTACAGCATTCATTTTATCTTTGGATACAGATAAGGCTCCTAAGGTAACCCCTTGATATATCTTCACATTATTTCCTATAACACAGGTTTCTCCAATAACAATTCCTGTCCCGTGGTCTATACAGAAATTATTCCCTATTTTTGCGCCAGGGTGAATATCTATTCCTGTTTTACTATGAGCAAATTCGCTCCATACACGGGCTAATAGTTTCAGGTTCTGTATCCATAACTGGTGAGCAAACCTATGAACTACAATAGCATAGAATCCAGGGTAAGCTATATAGACTTCCTCCAGGTTCTGAGCAGCAGGGTCATTATCCAGAATCGCTTGAGCATCACGTAGTAAGGTAAGGTATATATTTTCAATAGAATTGAAAAAACTAAGTGTCTCTTTTTGAGCAACTTCATTATCTTTCAGGTAATCATAAATAATACCTGAGAACTCCAATTCCTTAGCTTTAAGCCTTTGAGCAACTTCATATTCACATTCACAAGGAGTTGCATCTAAGTTGAATAACAAGCGATAGAGATCATCTATAAAAAGCTCAGCCTTTTTCTTAGGAAGGCTATTCTTGAGGCTTTCTTTTTGTGAAATAATAAGTTTAGTTAGCTTGTTTTTCATTATTATATATTGTATTGAATAGTGGATTGACAATGATGGGATTTTCTACACAGATGATGCAGCTTATACAGGGCGTAGTTTTCTTGATATTTGTTGCGGTATTTGCCGACAGGAAATCAATACAGGTTATAAAGTAATTATTAATGGTATGTTAAAAGATTACAGTTTAAAGATCGGATATAGCATATTTTAAAGGCTATAAGAAATGGAGCAATATGAAGAAGATATATTTTATAGTTGGCAGTCAGGATTTATATGGCAGAGATTGTTTAGATACTGTTGCAAAAGACAGTGAAAAAATGGTAAAATTCTTAAATGAAAAGCTTGAATATATAGCGAAACTTGAGCTGATGCCGATAGTAGAGACATCAGAAATCTGTATTGAAAACTTTAAGAAGGTGATAGTGGATGAAGATTGTATCGGAGTGATTACATGGATGCATACTTTTTCACCTGCCAAGATGTGGATAAAGGGATTGTCATTGCTTAGAAAACCGCTGTTACACTTACATACACAGTATAATGAGAAGCTTCCTTATGAAAGTATAGATATGGATTTTATGAATTTGAATCAATCGGCTCATGGAGACAGAGAATACGGATTTATACTTGCCAGAATGGGAATAATACATGAAGTGGTGGCAGGATATTATAAACATGAAAGAGTCATTTCACAGATAAAGAGATTTATCGAGGTGGCAAATGCTATAGATTTTTCAAGACATCTGAAGGTGGCAAGCTTTGGCAACAATATGCGTGAGGTTGCAGTCACTGACGGAGACAGAG
>CALFOY010000339.1 GCA_937919265.1 uncultured Capnocytophaga sp.
CAATTATTTAATAGTCATTTTGTATTCTAATTCCCATTCTCGGTCATTAGTTTCTTTTATAATAATTTTAAGGTTTTGTTTTCCTTTTTTCGGGAAAGTAAGCGTATTGCCTATTGGTTGTACTTTATTTCCATCAATAAAATAAGTTATTTCAGCATTTTCTACAGCTAAGTCATTGTAATATAATGATATAGTTTGAGAAGCTTCTGCATCGTTAGATAAAGTTCTTAAATGCGGAATTCTATTTTCATCATTAACTGAAGTTGATAACCTTTGGGTAGTAATGTTTAGAGTTTTTGAATAATTGGAGAATATTCCACCTTTTGTAGCTCTTATTTTTATAGAATAAGTAGTGTTGGGTTTGAGGTTTTCAATAATATAAGAGGTATTATTTACTTTTATAGGTGATTGATTATCAATAACAATTTCCCATTTTGTATTTTTGTTAATAGATTTATGCCAAGAAAGCAGAATCTCTCTTTGGTAAGATTGATATGTTATACCTGTTGGAGGAGTAAGCTCTGATGTTGCCCCTTTTTTATAAATAAATGAAATATCGTCAAAAAATAAAGTTTGTCCCTCTTGGCTAGGAATGTAAAAAGCAATTCCTATTTTATCAACATCTGCAGGAATTGTAATTGTATGTGTATATTGTTTCCATTGGGTTGTGGAACTGAAAAAGTTTAATTTTTCATCATTAATTCTGTTATTTTCTCTATACCAAGTAATTATAGGTTGAATATTTGCAGCTTGATTAGATTTTACCCAATAAGAAAAAGTATATTCTGCACCTTCTTCAACATCAATAACATTGTATTCTGCATTTTTAGTAATACGAAAAGAACCTCCATTAGCATAAATTTGAGCTGCGTTATTTCCATTATGAGCATTAGAACTTTTTTCAACGCTTAAAGTGGTATCAAAGTGCCAATAAGTGAAACGTCGGTTTTGATATTTCTCAAAATCACCATTTTCTATCAAATTATTTTGTGCTTTTAGTAAAAAAGGGCAAAAAAATAGGAGTAAAAAAATATTTTTCATCATTATGATTATCGTTTTATATCATTTATAGAAATATTGAAGGATTTTGCAAGTTCAGAAGCAATGTTTTTCAGAGAACCTTCTGTATTTTCATCTGCTAATAGCTTATTTTTATTCCAAAGACCTCGTTCTTGTTGTAGTTTTTGTAGAATATTCTTGATTTCTTCATATGAAATATAAGTTTCACCATTTGCTTTACGAGTAAAAATAAGAGAATAAATAAGTCCATATCCTTTAGATATAGAAGCAAAAGCATCACTCCCAGAGTCTTCTTCAAGATTAGAACGAGTATTTTCGCTTAATAAAAAATTTATAGCACGAGCTATTGCTACTTTGGATAATTCTTCCCTAATAATACGAATATGAATTTTCATATCTTCATATCGATATCTTCCCAGTTCAATACGTCCTTGAACAAAGGCATTAAATATTTTCTTTTCACTATCTTTCAACAGAGGAATACCTTCTGGTTGAGCTAATTTTTTCCAAAAATCATAATATCCATAGGCTAAATCCCAGTGATGTTCAAGCTCTGTATAATTTCTTCCAGCAGGTAAAACAACATTTTGATGTTTTTTTATAAGTTCTTGATTATCAAAAAAATAGTTGTCTAAATGATAATTTAGAATTTTATCTAAATAAATAGCCCCCATTATAGAATAATTGAAAGCTTCAGCTATGGCAAGTCCTTTTTCATCAACATAAACTCTATTTGGGTCACTGATATTGATACCTACAAAACCAGTTTGCCCAATTTGAGCTTTTCGTCTTTTTATGGAACTATCTGAATAATAACCAGATATTGTAGCCATTGTATTTATCAGATTTTCAATGTCTTGTGTTATTTTTTCTTTATTAGGAAGATGTAATGGAGAGGTTGCTATTTGTTCTTTTGGTTTTATTCCATAAAGCCCATTATTAAACAGATTAAAAGCATCTTTATATTCTCTCTCATTAGTTATTTGGGCACTTACCAACCTGTTAGAATACAATCTGTCTAATGGTTCTTTAACCAAACTACATTCCAACACATCAACACTGTTATATCCATTTCTAGAAAAATTATATTTAGGAATTATAGGGAGTGATAATGGAGGAATATAAGAAGAAGTGATGGTTTCATTACTATTTTTGTCACAAGTAATAAATGAAAGAGAAAGAGTGAAAAGAATTATTTTTTTCATCATAACTCGGTTTGCTGGTTAAAATTTATTAAGATTAATTTTTTATTGTAAAAAAATGAAAAAATATTTTTAGTAGATTTAAAAATACTTAAAAATCGGTGCAAATATACTAAAAATTAATTT